>NZ_JBBKBF010000038.1:0-39338 GCF_037892625.1 Phocaeicola sp. ICN-14070
AATTAAAATAAAGAATTTATGATTAAAGAAGAAATTGTAGTACCCAAAGGCATTAGCTATGTTAATTAGATTGAGGATTTTTAGCTTCCAAATGGAATTTTAAATAAAGGAATAACCAACTGTGGAGCTACGACATTAGCACTTGAAGATAAGCATAAAACCATTATATGCAGTCCACGTAATAACTTGATTGTAAATAAACATGAACAATATGGTGAAACCATGCTTGTTATTGGAGGATGCAAGAATTCAGATATAAGAAAATATATTGAAAGTAAAGATGTTCCAAAGATTTTAGTGTCTTATGATTCTTTCCCTAAAGTTGTTGAATGTATAGATGATAAATCAGAATGGCGAATTGTTGTGGACGAATTTCAGTATCTTTTGGCAGACAGCAGTTTTAAATCTGAAACGGAGCTTCATTTCATGGAATGTCTAAAGCAATTTAATTATGTAACCTATCTTTCAGCCACTCCTATATTGGATAAATATATAAGCCAGATAGATTTCTTTAAGGATATTCCTTACTATTATATGACTTGGCAGGAAGTGGAGAAAGTAAAAGTGATAAGGCAACGGACATCACGTCCTATTGATGCGGCTGTGGAAATTGTCAATTCTTACAGGCAGGGTATATATCCTTATATAGAAATGGAAGGTGTCAAGATGTACTCCAAAGAGTGTGTGATATTCCTGAACAGTGTAACCAATATATTGGATATTATAAAGAAAACAGGACTTTCCCCAGATGATGTAAATATCATAGTAGGAAATTCAGCAGAGAATGATGCACAGATAAGTAAACTTGGTGACGGTTTCATAAGAGGTAGGATTCCTTTAAAAGAGGAAAAAAATAAAATGTTTACTTTTTGTACTTCTACCGCTTTTGCTGGGTGTGATTTCTATTCAGACTGTGCCACTTCATTTGTTATAAGTGACGGTAAACGTGTAAACACCACTATTGACATATCCACTGATTTGGTACAGATTGCAGGCAGACAAAGACTTAAAGAGAATCCTTTCAGAAAGCATCTTGTTTTTATATATAATAAATCCAGTATTGAGAAGTCCAAAGAGGAATTTGAATATGAGCTTCAAAAGAAAGTGAATCTTACCAACGCTGAAATAGAAAGCAATAATCTTATAAATGATGCAGCTTTGAGGGAAAAACGTATAAAGGACGTTTGCCGTATTCAAAAGATGTTGAAATATGATGAATCATTTATAATGTATGATAAGCAAAACGACAAATTCACATTTAACTATATGGCATTGTTAAGTGAGAGGTACTCTTATGATTTGTAGAAGTACAACTATGAAAATGGTATAGTTATCAGAAATCAGTTGGAACAAAACGGATTTGACGTTTCTGCTCGTCAATATTATGTGGAATATGAAAAACAACTGGAACATTTTATCAAAAAGGAAACCTTTGCAGAACGGATGGAATCTTATTGCATGAATAAAGACAGTGGCAATCCGTTTGAAGCTATTACTGTTTTTTTAGAGAAAAAATATCCAGAGCTTAAATTATTCTATGATGAATTGGGTGGTGAACGCATAAAGGCTTTAGGGTATAAAGAATGTAATTTGAAGAACGAGATAGCTTTAAAAAATATGAATGCCAGATTACGGAACGAATTTATCCTATAGCTTTCCCATCGTACTTTAAATGCAGACACAATAAGGGCTGTCATGAACGGTATATATGCCAAATTCGGTTTAAAGAAAAAAGGTAAGGTTTCAGATTTGCAGGAATTGTACGGTTTGAAAGTCACAAGACACAGACCCACCGTTACGGATGGGAAGCGTGAATATGTCTATCAAATTGAATAAGTAAAGACAGAGGGCAATATGAAATGGACTGCCCTCTACTATCCATTAGGGCTACTTCTTGCTTAATCAATAGGGAAATCCGTTTTGTTTAAAGCACTTTCTAATAATCTGTTATGCAGCTTTGCTTTTATTCATTTCTTCTATAAATAGTACCAATTCTGCAATCAAACAACCCTCTTTTTCGTGGCATTCACTTAATTTGTACGTGGTGATTGTAGATGCAGGAATTCGTTCTAAGGCTGTAATTACTGTATCAAAGTCATATTTGTTAATGACAGCATTAATTGAATTAATAGCATATCGTTTACCTGTTTCTTTCTTACCAAAAACCACTTCTGTAGTTTCAATTAAGTCCTCTGCCTGCTTCTTGGTACGTTTAATCGCAGGTATATCTTTAACCTCCATTCCTAAAACAAGCTGCATTGTTTGCGATTGTTTCAACTTGATACCGTAAAACAGCATGGCTGTATTCATTGGTATTTCATATTTTTTAGCGAAATTGTAAATGTAGTTGTAGGTTGGATTCTTTGAAGCAATAGCTGCAAAACCTAATAATTCCACATTGTTGGGTTTACGACTGTATAGCGTTGTGTTACCTATAGCTTGTCCGTATTCCTGTAGGGATTTATATTGATGTATCTCAACATGCTGTAAAACTTCATCCACTTCATATCTCCAAAAGGAATCACTTGTATCACATGGAACACTAACATTTGGGGTATATGGGGGAATGATATTGCCGTTCCCATCTTTTAGTTCTATTCCCTCATCCCAAAATATTTTAGCATCTGCTAAATGAAAAATTACGTCCAGCATTTTCCCTTTGTCAAGTTGAGAAATCAAATCAGCCTTGTCTTTAGGTCTTTCCATGTTATAGATGGAATATCCTAAAATTATGTTCTCTACTTTGCCATCAATATTGGCTTTTACCGTTTTAAATGTCAATTCTTCTGACATAGATTCATTTTCAATTAATGGTTTAACTTCAGTTTCATTCTCAATAATCTTATTAATATTCTCCATAATTGTTTACGCTTCACCTATATAGCGTTAGGTCTTAAATTAATAAATAAGTAATAATCATTCAGCCTATGTACACTTGGCTTTCTGATTATGATGCAAAGGTATATTGAAGCTGAAAGTAACTTAGTGAATAAAAAATGAGCCATTTTCATTTTACGGTAATGAAATATCTGATTATCAATTAGGTATAAAAAAGAAAAACCTCACTCTTTTTTTAAGAATGAGGTTGTAGAAGTTAGAGTAAGTTCTTCATGGCATCGTTTATCTGCTCATTATCAAAGCTATCTAAATAAATCTGTGTTACCCTTTCTGAACTATGTCCCAGTGATTCACTTATTATTGAGGTAGAAACTCCTGCACGTTTGAGGACTGTTGCGTATGAATGCCTTGCAACGTATGTAGTAAGCGGTATAGGTAGTTCTAATTTTTCTCCTATTTCCTTTAAATACTTGTTTACCTTTGCCAATACTTTATGTAGCCTGTTCGCAATCTGTATTTCTGTCTGATGGAATGGTGATAGGATAGGAAATATATATGGTGATTCATTGTCTTTATATTTGGCGATTATATCCATAGTTTCTGCTTGTAGAGGTATGCTTATCAGCTTCTTTGTTTTTTCTCTGTTATAGATAAGCTGATTCTCTATTATATTGGAATGTTTCAGTTTGGCTATGTCTATGAAATTTATACCTGCATTCAAATATGAGAATATAAATACGTCGATGGCAAGTCGTTCCATTGTGCTTTTCCCTTGATATTGCATTACTTTCATTATGTCCTGTTTACTCAATGCTCTTTTTGTGGTTTGTCTGTTCAACTTAGAAATTTTATAGGAATGGAACGGATAGCAATCATTTTTAATAGAGTGTTCCATTATAGCCAAATTAAAGACGGCTCGTAAATGTCTGATTCTTGTGCTTATGGTGCTTGTTGAAAGATTCTGTTCTTTCATCCACAACTCATATCGCTTCAACCAAGCGACATCTATATCAGAAAATGGAATATCAAGATGCTTGTTGAATTTTATAAAAGATGAATAAGATACTTCAAACATTCCTGCATATCTGATTCTTTTCTCTGCTTTCAAATTTTGAATGTAAGTAAGGTAGTATTCACCTAATGTTTTATTGGCTGTGCTGTTGGTGGTGGATTCAATAAGAGTTGTAGCCGTAAAGTCCTTACCTGCTATCCGTTTATCTAAGGCTACTTTCTGTATCTCGTTAATTTTCTCGTTTATAAGAAGAATGATTCTGTCACGGTTGGGACATTTGGCTTTAGGCTGGTTTGTTTTGAAGTCCCATTGTTCTGCTTTAATGGATAGTCCAAGACTTTGATACTTCTTTTTTCCGTCCTTGCAGATACGAATCATTAAAGGGTGTTCACCATTACTAAGAGTTTTAGACTTGTAACATACTGCTTTTACTGTTTCTGTCATACGGTTTACTGGTTTAACTCTCGGTTTAACTCTTGGTTAAACTTTAGGGTGGTAAACCAACGTATAAATACGGAAAAAGCGACTATCTTTTTAAGATAATCGCTTGATTTTCTGAGTGATCCGCCTGGGGCTCGAACCCAGGACCCCAACATTAAAAGTGTTGTGCTCTACCTGCTGAGCTAGCGAATCAATCCTTTGTCGCATCGGTTATTTCCCGATTGCGAGTGCAAAGGTAGTAACTTATTTTAAACCTGCAAAACATTTGAGAACTTTTTTTCTCAAAATCCTGTTTTTTCTCTAAAAAAGGGTGATTTCAGGCATTTTTACGCTCCAGTTCCTGCAAATTCTCCATTTTTTTCGTCTCCAGGAACTCATAAATACCACACAAATGTTCTTTCACACGCTGGTTTCCGAACTCATATACTTTTGTCACAAGCCCGTCCAGGAAGTCACGGTCGTGAGATACGACAATCAGCGTACCGTCGAAATCTACCAGCGCCTGCTTCAGAATGTCCTTCGTTTTCATGTCCAGGTGATTGGTCGGCTCGTCCAAAATCAACAGGTTGACCGGTTCCAGCAAAAGCTTTATCATCGCCAGACGGGTACGTTCTCCCCCCGACAACACTTTTACCTTTTTCATGGAAGCCTCCGGACTACCGAACATGAATGCTCCCAGCAGGTCTCTGATTTTATTACGGATTTCACCTTTGGCCACATCGTCAATGGTCTGAAACACCGTCAGATTTTCATCCAGCAAGGATGCCTGGTTCTGTGCAAAGTATCCGATTTGTACGTTATGTCCCAGCGTCAGCGTACCTTCATGGTCTATTTCATTCATGATGCATTTCACCAAAGTAGACTTTCCTTCTCCGTTCTTTCCGACGAATGCCACCTTATCTCCTCTCTCAATGGTCAGATTGGCATTTTTGAAGACTACATGATCGCCGTATGTTTTACCGACTCCTTCCATGATAACCGGATAGTTTCCACTACGCGGAGAGGGAGGAAACTTCAAACGCAAGGCCGAGGTATCTTCTTCGTCCACCTCTATCAGCTCCAGTTTCTCCAACATTTTTACACGGCTCTGTACCTGAAGCGTCTTGCTGTATGTTCCCTTGAAGCGTTCGATAAAGTCCTTGGTTTCCTGAATCATTTTCTGCTGTTCCTCATACTGCTTCATCTGTTGCTCACGGCGTTCCTTCCGCAATACAAGATACTGAGAATAGTTCACCTTATAATCATAGATACGCCCCATCGTCACTTCGATGGTGCGTGTGGTAATATTATCGACAAACTTACGGTCATGACTGATGACTACCACTGCCTTGGCGCTGTTAATCAGAAAATCTTCCAGCCACTGGATAGATTCGATGTCCAGGTGGTTGGTAGGCTCGTCCAGCAAAAGAACGTCCGGATTCTGTAGCAACAGCTTGGCCAGCTCGATACGCATGCGCCATCCTCCGCTGAAATCACTGGTCGGACGGTTAAAGTCTTCCCGCAAGAATCCCAATCCCAGCAAGGCCTTCTCCACAT
This sequence comes from Phocaeicola sp. ICN-14070, assembly GCF_037892625.1. Classification (NCBI taxonomy): domain Bacteria; kingdom Pseudomonadati; phylum Bacteroidota; class Bacteroidia; order Bacteroidales; family Bacteroidaceae; genus Phocaeicola; species Phocaeicola sp. ICN-14070. Next base: position 5,828 of record NZ_JBBKBF010000038.1, read on the forward strand.
CTTCTTCAAAATGCGTCATGTCGATGGCATAGAACTTCTCGCTCATGGCTGCCACTTTCTCGATTAAAGCCATATAGGAGTCACTCTCATAATCCGTACGAGTAGCCAGTTCGTTATTCATCCGCTCTATCTCTTCTTCCATTTCTTTCAAATGGGCAAAGGCTTGAGAGGCTTCTTCAAACACCGTACGACCATCCTCCGTCATCAGGTGCTGAGGCAGATAAGCAATCACACAGTCCTTCGGAGCTGTCACCTTTCCACGGGTGGGCTGCCGAACGCCTGCCAAAATTTTAAGAAGCGTCGATTTTCCGGCTCCATTTTTACCCATCAGGGCAATACGGTCTTTCTCATTAATCTGAAAGTTCAGGTCACTGAACAAGGTGGTCCCTCCGAATTCTACGGTCAGTCCATCTATACTAATCATATTTGGTACGTTTTAAAATTTTTGATTTTGGAAAATGCAAAATTACAAAATTCTGCTGATTCTTACTCATTCAATGCGCCACAGTGCGAGCAAATGCCTTTCGATCTCATTTTTGCGCCACAAGAACCACAGGCGTATGGATAACCGTGCGATTTCCGGAGCTGACGAATACACCACAAAGTATATCCGATAAAGCCCACATAAGCGAGGTACGCCCATAAATAAGTAAAGAAGATATAAAGAAATATGCAATAGGAAGCCAGTCCCAGCAGATAGAAGAAGGCTACTTCAAAAGAGGTTTGATGAAACAAATCATCCAGCAAAGCGACTCCTAACAGCAAAATGAAGAATACACTGAGCACAAACAGTCCTAACACAAAAGGCAGGTCGAACGGATTCAGGGACGGATCATAATAATACCGTTCCCAGGTTTCCGGCACAAAATGCTGCATGCTGTTATAAAGTGTGGCAGCTGCCACAAGCAACCATGACAACGTAATAGGGAACACACTGTCAATGTCATTCAGCCAAATGAGTTTTATCTGCTTGCGTCGTACGGCACGGTACACAAAGCAAAGAAAGAACACTGCCAATACCAGAAAGAACGGTAAAGTGTGTGAATTGCTGAACAAATGGATGCAGCGTGAAATCGGATCTACAGGGACAATGTGCGTCAAAAGCTGATGTTCCGGAATCCAACCTATGGTTTCCTGGTCGCGTGCCACCTTCACCCACACTGAATCATCCTGCATTTCCGTGCGCAGCGATATTTCTGCTACCACCAGTTCATCTCCTTCCCTTACCGGAATAGAGTCGAGCAACGGAAGCAGACGCAACCAGAGTGTATCTGCTGTCACACGAAAATTGCTGTTCAGTGCATACGGGCGTTCTTTCTGTACCGACACGGCAACCGAGTCTTCTGAACCATTCTTTACAGCCGAAGACAAGGTGGTGCGGTAATGACAGGCCGTCATACACAGCAACAGAAAGAGTATGCCCAGAAAATATTGTAAGTGCTTCATGAAGATGCCCGATTATCCAATGAGACTTTCATCTGACAAACCTTACAGTCAAAGTCAAGACGGAAACGTCGTCCGTCCGTACTTACCAGGTAATACGGCTCACGATAAGGCGACTTCACCTTATGATGCACCGGACACCATCCCATGCTATAACGCAGGCAATGCTTGCAGAACATCAACACCGCATCGCCCTGTGCTTCCTTTTCAAAAGCCGGTTCCACGCGCTTCACTCCATGGTCATGGTAGAAAGCCTGCGCCTTGCCGTTCATCACATTTCCTAAATAAGTCAGTTCGCCTGCCGGAAAAGCATGAACTGTTTTCGGGAAACGAACTCTTTCCTGTGGATAGTTGATGCGACGAGCCTCCAGCAGTTTCTCTACTGCCGTACGACGTAAATCCGCCAGCACTGACGAAGGAATAAACCAGTCGCCCGATAAAGAAATATCCAAGCGTTCCAGTTCAAAAGGCGTATTTCCCAACTTGCCCAACTGATTTCTCAGGTTTTCAGCCTGGGGTGTACGCGCTGGTGCTTTGTCGTACGGCAATGTCACGCTGATGCTATTATCGTCCTCATCGGCCAAAGTCAGTGTAAATCCGAAATTGTTTTCTTCCAATGCCATGGCCACGGCTATCTTCCGCTCTGCCGATTTTTTCTGCATCACCCGCTCAAACTCCTGGTCAAAGTTACGGTAAAGCTTGGTCTTCGGTCGAAGGCGTGGCATTTCCTGCGGATAAAGTTTATTGTTTTCTACGCGATTTACCCGGAATCCATGCAGTTTTCCCGCCTCATCCAGATAACAAAGTCCGTCACCGTTACTAAAAGGTTTGACACCTGCCACGGTAAAATAGTTGCCGCGTACTTCCTTCACCACTCCCATTTCTTCACCTAACGACTTCGGCGTATGAAAGGAGAAAATATCCGGTGTACGTCCGTGCAGGAAATAATCGGTAAAGCCCCTGCTGAAACTCTTGTCCAATTGCGGACGAAAGGCCAGGCGGACCGTACCGGAAGAAGCACGTATATATTCTTTGCGGCGTTTGAATATCGCATCCAATTTCTGGCGATAGTAAGCCGTCACATTCTTTACATAAGCCACATCCTTCAACCGTCCTTCTATTTTCAGTGAAGAAGCACCGGCATCCAGCAAGGCTTCCAGGTTCTCGCTCTGGTTCATATCTTTCAAGGACAATAGATGTTTGCCACGGGCAATCGTTTTCCCGTCGGCATCTACCATATCAAAACTCAGGCGACAGAACTGTGCACACTCTCCCCGGTTGGCACTACGACCAAAGCAAGCCTGGCTGACATAACATTGTCCGCTATAGCTTACGCACAAGGCTCCGTGTACAAACACTTCCAGCGGTGTTTCCGGACAGGTTGCATGAATCTTTGCAATTTCATCCAGCGTCAGTTCACGGGCCAACACCACCTGACGGAAACCTGCCTCAGCCAGGAATTTTACTTTTTGCGGAGTGCGGTTGTCCATCTGCGTACTGGCATGCAAAGGAATCGAAGGAAGATTCAGACGGGTAATCCCCATATCCTGCACAATCAAGGCATCCACCCCAATCCGGTACAAATCCCAAATCATTTTCTCCGTTTCTGCCAGTTCCTCATCTTTCAAAATTGTATTGACAGTCACGTAAATACGCACCCGATATAAATGTGCATAACGCACCAGGGCTTCAATGTCTTCCAGAGAATTTCCGGCAGCTGCACGCGCACCAAAACGAGGTGCACCAATATACACCGCATCGGCACCATGATTAATGGCTTCCATTCCACACTCCAAGTTCTTTGCCGGAGCAAGCAGTTCGATAGGACGTTGTCTGAGCATTATTTTATCTGATTGATGTCGTAAGGAGTTTCCTGATATACATAATAGTTCAACCAATTGGAGAACAAGAGGTTGGCCACACTTCGCCAGCGTACCAGCGGTCCTTTCTCCGGATTGTCCCCACGATAATAGTTTTGAGGCATTTCAATAGGAAGTCCTTTATCCAGGTCACGGCGATACTCCGTGTCCAAAGTATAAGGAGAATATTCGGAATGTCCGGTCACGAAAAACTCACGTCCGCCGCGAGCCATCACAATGTGTACACCTGAGTTGGCCGATTCCGAAATCACCTGCAAGCCTTCACATTTCTCGATGTCTTCCCGACGAACTTCCGTATGACGGCTGTGCGGTACATAAAACACATCATCAAACCCACGGAAAATAGGTAAATGCTGGAATCCGTCGCAGATATGATGTTCAAAAATTCCGAACATTTTCTTTTCCAGCGGATATTTCGGAATGCCATAATGATAATACAATCCCGCCTGTGCCGCCCAGCAGATATAAAAAGTAGAAGTCACATGCGTACGGGTCCATTCGAAAATCTCCGTGATTTCATCCCAATAATTTACATCCTCAAAATCGAGATGTTCTACCGGTGCACCCGTAATAATCATTCCGTCGAACTTCTCATTCTTCATCAGTTCAAAGTCACGGTAGAAAGCTTTCATGTGTTCCACCGGCGTATTTTTTGACATATGACTTTTCAGCTTCATCAGGCTCACCTCTATCTGAAGAGGAGAGTTCGAAAGCAAACGAATCAAATCGGTTTCTGTAGTAATCTTGATGGGCATCAGGTTCAGCACCACAATTTTCAGCGGACGAATATCCTGTGAGCTGGCACGAGAATTATCGATAACGAAAATATTCTCCTCCTTCAGCAAATCAATTGCGGGCAGTTTATCGGGTAAATTTAATGGCATAGCGCTGTGTTTCTGTTTTAATTTTTATCGACCGACAAAGTTAATAATTCAGAACGGATTAAGAGAAACAGGGACCTGTCTTTTTTACATCTTATCATTATTTAGCTTCTCTCTTCTCCTCCTGCCACTTTTCGGAGAAAATCCGCAAAAGCCAATGCCGATTTCTTACGGTAATCTCCCTGTGCCCAGAACAAAAAACCTTGTGAAGTCAGCTTGTCGGCACACAATATCGGAATTTGTACAAGGTTCTCTTCTCCACGTACAGCCGCCTGCGTCAATATAGTTCCCCAATATCCTTCACGCAAGGTATGAATGATGGTATGCACGTCATTCATCTCCACGCCTACCGTCAGCTCCAACTGATGCTTCCGGCACAGGTCATCTACTCTTTTTCGGGTGGCAAATCCTTTTCCCGGCAGAATCAGGGGAGTTTCAGAAAGCCGCTTCAAGGTGATGGACGACAATTCGGCCAACGGATGGGAACAATGCACAATAAAGCAGAGCATGGAAGAGAACAAAGGCATGGTTTCCAGATGCTCTGACACGCCTTCCGGTTTAAAGGACAACACAAAATCCAACTGATTTGCCTCTAATCTGTCTAACAACTCTTCGGAAGTGCCAAAACTGACATTGACCTTTATTTTGGGATAAGTCTTGGAAAATAATCCCAACGCTGCAATCAATAACGGACTCATGCTGTAAGTCACTCCTACATGAAGCACTCCCGTTTCAATACCTTTCAGGTCGCGAATAATCTGTTTCCCGTTTTCTGCATCGCGTATTGCCCTGACAGCATAAGGCAGAAAAGCCAACCCGGCCTCCGTAGGTACAACCCGCTTGCCAATGCGGTCGAACAGCAGCACATCCAACTCATCTTCCAGCTGTTTGATTTGCTGTGAAAGGGTACTTTGAGAGATGTGCAACACACGCGCAGCCTCTGAAAAGTTCTGTAGTTCGCAGGCCTCCTTAAAGTATTTCAATTGACGCAGTTCCATGTCCTTATCGTTTTTATCTATGGATATTATCAAAAAAAATGAGTTTTGCAAATATAAATAAATATTCTCAGCCCGCTTATCTTTGTTAAAAAAGAAACGCTATATGAAAAAAATCATCAGTTTAATGTGTGCCTGGCTGGCAATAACTGTCTCGGCACAAACTGCAAAAACAATGAACAAAAATTGCCCAAGAACCATGTTGTTGCCAATAAGATGAAAGCCACTGTCTTATATTACAGCCACAAAGGAAAGACTGCCTTTTTCGCACGAGAGATAGCCATGTATCTCTGGTCAAAAGGGTTGAACGTCAGCCTGAGTGCCATTTCTGATTTTAACACCCAAAAGCTGAGCGAGACGGACTTCCTTATCTCCGGATGCTGGACGTGCGACTGGTTCGTCGTCGGACAGCACCCTCACAAGAAATGGAGTGCATGCAGCCTGCAGATGGCAGGACGCATATCTCCACATCGCACCCTTCTTTTTACCACGTATAAATTCAGGACAGGCAGTATGTACCGGAAAATGAAGAGCACTGCATCAGGTAACCATCACCATGAGCGACCGAGGTATTCCGGCCTCTTACCGCCACATGCACGGCTACGGAAGCCATACATTCTCACTTATCAACGCAGAAGGAAAACGCACTTGGGTGAAATTCCACCTGCATACGCAGCAGGGCATCAAGAACCTGACCGATGCAGAAGCAGAAGCCATCATTGCCAAAGACCGTGAAAGCCACCAGCGCGATTTGTATGAAAGCATTGAGAAGGGCGACTTCCCCAAATGGACCATGTACATTCAGGTAATGACGGAAGAACAGGCCAAGAACTGTCCGTTCAATCCGTTCGACCTGACCAAAGTATGGTCGCAGAAAGAATATCCGTTGATTGAAGTGGGCGTGATGGAACTGAACCGCAATCCGGAAAACTACTTTGCAGATGTAGAGCAGGCAGCGTTCAATCCGGCCAATGTGGTGCCGGGTATCAGTTTCTCGCCCGACCGTATGCTGCAAGGACGTCTGTTCTCTTACGGAGATACACAGCGCTACCGACTGGGAGTGAACCATCACCAGATTCCGGTCAACCGCAGCCGTTGTCCTTTCCTGAACATGTATCATCGGGACGGACAGATGCGCGTGGACGGGAACCATGGGTCTACGTTAGGATATGAGCCCAACAGCTACGGAGAATGGCAGCACCAGACGGAATACAAGGAGCCGCCGTTGGAACTCGATGGAGCCGCTTACCAATGGGACTACCGGGAAGATGATTCAGATTACTACTCTCAGCCGGGCGATCTGTTCCGACTGATGACTCCCGCCCAGCAGCAGGTGCTCTTCGAAAATACGGCAAGAGCCATGGGAGATATCCCGGAAGAAATCAAGCTTCGCCATATACGAAACTGTATGAAAGCGGATGAAAATTATAGAAAGGGAGTGGCAAAATCCCTGAATATTCCATTAGAAAAGATCTGAATGACAAACTGACTTGACTAAAAAATCGTCCCCGGTAATTTATCGCTAATTACCGGGGACGGATTTTTTTAGAACCTATCAAAGACGGTTTTTATAAATATCCGCCATCAGTTTCTGATACTGGTTTTCAAGGGTAATATAACTTTGCAGGTTGCCGTACACGTTATCGGCCTCTACATAGAAGTCAATAATCGAAAGTTGTCCGGCAGTCACGGCATCATAAAGCAAGCGGAGGGTATGATGCATCAAAGGCACATCGTAGGCCTGCATTGCTTCCTGAAGCTGCTGCATTTCATTAAACTGTCCCTGTATTCTTGCTTCCACCTGCAAGCGGGTATTGTCCAGTTGCAGATTGGCACTCAAGGCCTGTGCCTTGGCAATCTTCAGTTTCTTCCGGTTAGAGAATATCGGGAAACTTCCTCCGACCAGAAAACCGTTGCTTTTCTCACCTACCGACGTATTGCGACGGTAACCGACCTCCAGCTTGGGCAGCCAGTTCTGCTTGTTCACGCTTACCTGTTCCGCAGCCGCACGGGAAGCCGCATCTGCCGCCTGAAGGTCTGCATCCTGCATCATTACTTCGTTGTACAATGTATGATAGTCACGAATGGCTTCCACTGCCGGATAACGGTCTTCTGCAAACTCCAACGGAAGGTTGCCGTTCATCGCCAGCAGTTGCTGAAGTGCCGTACGATGTGCCGCATGGTTCTGTGCCACTTCCGTCTGCACCTTCATGCGTTCCATCTTGATTTTATTCACCTCCAAGGCATTCGCATCGCCTTCTTTCAAACGCTTTTCAAACAACTGCAACAGGGCATCGGCATTTTTCTGCCGCTCCATGAGCAAAGCCTGTTCCTGATTCAGGCGAATCAAGTCGAGACACAGATTCTTGGTCTGCAGCAGAATATCGCGGCGAAGCGCCTGCTGCTGACGGTCGAGCACATCTTTCTGCAGTTTTCCGGAACGATTACGTGCCGCATACAAGGTCGGGAAATCAAAACCCTGTGTCACTACCAGCTCCGAACTGGCCATTCCGTCAACTCCTTTGGCAAAGAACGGGCTGTACTCCACACTGGGATCTTCCAGGTTATTCTGCGTCTGCACTTCCATCTTGGCAGCTTCCGTAGAATGAAAGACTGCCTGCAGTTCCTTGTTATTCTGCTCTACGGACTGCAACACTTCTTCTATTTTCTGTGCCTGCACGCTGCTGGCAAATGCCAGTCCTACAAGCCACATCCATCCTATTTTTTTCATTCTTCTGTTCTTTTAAGGTTTTTCTTCCGATTCATTAACTCGTACACAATGGGAATGACAAACGCATTCAGGAAAGTGGAAGTCAGCAGACCTCCCAGAATGACCTTCGCCATCGGACTCTGAATTTCATTTCCCGGCAAATCGCCGCGCAAGGCCAGCGGAATCAATGCAAAAGCAGAGGACAGAGCCGTCATCAGAATCGGATTCAGACGGTCGAGCGAACCGCGCACCACACTTTCACGCACTCCCAACTGCTGTTCTTCACGCAACAAATTGTAGTGTGTAACAAGCAGCATTCCGTTACGGGTAGCGATTCCGAACAACGAGATGAAACCGATAATGGCGGGAATGCTGACTTCACCCGTGGTCAGGAAGAGGGCAAAGACTCCTCCAATCAGGGCCAAAGGCAGATTCAACAGGATAACGCCACTCTCTGCCGCATCGTGGAACTGCATGTACAGCAACAGGAAAATCACTGCAATGCTCATCAGGGAAGTCAGTAACAAGGTACGACTGGCAGCCTGTTCACTTTCAAACTGTCCGCCATATTCTATATGATACCCTTCTGGCAAGCTGATTTTTTCTTCCACCCGCTGCTGGATGTCGTTCACCACACTGCGCAGGTCACGCCCGCTGGTATTGGCCGAGATTACGATTTTTCGTTTTACGTTCTCACGGTTGATGGTATTGGGGCCCATGGAGGAAGTCACATCTGCTACGTAAGAAAGAGGTATCTTCCGGCCTTGTGCATCATCAATCATCAACTCCTTGACACGTTCCATCGTACCACGGTCGGATTCTGCGGCACGTACCACCAGGTTAAAGGTCTTTCCCTGTTCATATACCTGTGACACGACCTCACCGGCCATATTAACCGTGACAAACTCACTGAACTGCGGCAACGAGATACCGTACTTGGCCAGCATTTCACGCTTCGGCACAATCTTCAGTTCCGGACGCTCAATCTGCTGCTCCACATTCAGGTCGGCAATTCCTTCTACATCGCTCACCGCTTCCTTTATCTGGTTACCGATGGCAAACATCCGGTTCAGGTCATCGCCGAACAGCTTGATGGCAATGCTGGCCTGTGTACCGCTCAACATGGCATCAATACGATGGCTGATAGGCTGCCCGATTTCAATGTTGGCCCCCGTTATGACCGACAATTTGTGACGTACTTCGTCCAATAATTCAGCATGCGAGCGGTCTTTCAGCTCAAAAGGTGCTTCTATTTCGGATACATTCACTCCCAGCGCATGTTCATCCAGCTCTGCGCGTCCTGTCTTACGGGCCACAGTCTGAATTTCAGGAATCGAAAGCAGCAGTTCTTCTGCCTGACGGCCTATCTTGTCGGATTCTTCCAGTGAAATACCCGGCAATGAACTGACATTGATGGTAAAGGAACCTTCATTAAAAGAAGGAAGGAAGCTGTGTCCCAAGGTAAAGAAAATTCCCAACGCCACGATAAAGAAAGCTATCGTTCCTCCCAGCACCGTCTTCTTATGTTCCAGCGCCCAGAGCAAGGCACGCTCATAATATTTCTTCAACCATACGGCAAGGAATGCTTCCTTGGGCAATCCCTCTCCCTTGGACGTATTTTTACCCAACAGGTAGCTGCAAAGTACCGGAGTCAGGGTCAAAGCTACTATCGTAGAAGCAAACAAAGAAACGATAAAGGAAATGCCCAGCGGAACCAGCATACGTCCTTCCATTCCGCTCAGGAAGAAAAGAGGAATAAAGCTGACAATGATAATCAACGTAGAGTTCAGAATAGGCATACGTACCTCGCGTGAAGCCTGAAAGACAACTTCACGTACCGGCTTCCGTTCTGCTAACGGCAACTGACGGTTTTCACGCAGATGCTTCCATACATTTTCCACGTCCACAATGGCATCGTCCACCAGCGAACCAATGGCAATGGCCATACCACCCAGACTCATGGTATTGATACTGAGTCCCAGGTAATGCAAGGTCAGGATGGCTACCACAAGCGACAGGGGAAGGGTAATCAGTGAAATAATCGTAGTACGTGTGTTGGCCAGGAACAGGAACAGCACAATCACTACGAAAATGGCCCCTTCGTAAAGTGAGTCTTGCACGTTGCTGATAGAGCTCTCAATAAAACGTGACTGACGGAAAATGTCGGTAGAGATATGTACATCCTTCGGCAAGTTCTTTTGCAAATCGGCCAAAGCGGCTTCCAGTTTTTCGGTCAGCTCAATGGTTCCGGTATTCGGTTGCTTGGTCACCGTAATGAGTACCGCCGGCTTTCCTTTTTCGGAAGCCAGTCCCAACTTGGGTTGCTGTGACCCGATACGTACATCGGCCACGTCCTCCAGGGTAATGGGTGCTCCGTCCGGAGTAGTCTTGATAACAGCACGTCCCAACTTACGCACATCGTCGGTAGAGATGACTCCACGCACGATGTATTCATTTCCGTATTCATAAATGACACCTCCGTTAGTATTCTGGTTCATGCCTCGTGACACTTCCATCACTTCGCCCAACGTCACGCCGTAGTGGCGCATACGGTCCGGATGAACCAAAATCTGATATTCCTTGATATCGCCTCCCAGCACAGCTACCTGAGCCACACCTCCGGTAGACAGCAGACGCGGACGGATGGTCCAGTCCGCCATGGTACGCAAATCCTGCATGGAAGTGGAGTCGGAAGTCAATCCCACAATCAATAACTCTCCTAAGATAGACGACTGAGGACCCAATGTCGGTTTACCCACATTGTCGGGCAAGTCCTCGCCTGCCGCCGCTAATTTTTCCGACACAATCTGACGTGCCAGGTAGATGTCGGTATCCCACTCAAATTCCACCCATACGACAGAAAATCCCGTGGTAGAGGAAGAACGTACCCTGCGTACATGAGTCGCTCCGTTTACAGCAGTCTCTATCGGGAAAGTAACCAACTGCTCTACCTCTTCGGCAGCCATCCCGTTGGCTTCGGTCATCACCACTACGGTAGGCGCATTCAAGTCAGGGAACACGTCCACTTCGGTATGGAAAGCAGTATAGGTTCCCCCTATCAGCAACAACACCGAAGCCACCAGAACCAGCAAGCGGTTCTGTAGCGAAAATTGTATAATTTTATTCAGCATAGCGGGTCATTTTTAATGGTTGTGTGAATGAGCCGGAATGGCATTGGAAGCGGCAGCCAGTTTCACATGAATGGCACCACGAGTCACCACGGTATCTCCGTCTTTCAGACCGGAAAGAATTTCTACCCGCTCTCCGTTGGAAGTTCCTAATTGTACCTCTTGTTTCTTATAACACTCATCGTCGAGTTTCAAGTACACAAAATAAAGTCCCTGTTCTTCGGTCAACGCCGATTCCGGCAAACTGATGACTCCCTGACGTTCGCCCGACAGCAGGAATACTTCCACAAATGCACCTGGAACCATGTCGCCACGGTTGTCAAATTCGAATGTCACCGGTACATAATAAGACGTATCTCCTGACGATTTTCCAAACGAAAGCACTTTTCCGCCCAAGTTCTCCAGGCAGTAGACTGTATTATTATAAGGCGTCTTGAAGTTAGCCGATACAATGCGTGGAAGTTGTGCATAATAACGTTCCGACACATCGGCCTTCAGCACCAAGCGGCGCATCTGAGTCACCGTCATCAACGGCTGTCCTACCGTTACGTAATCGCCTTCCTTCACCAGGCAGTTTTTCACGAACCCGCCGATAGGCGCCTTCACGGCTACTCCCTTACCCGATTTGCTGGGCAGCAAAGCCTCGTATGTCAGACGGGCCTTCTGGTATGCCTCACGCAAAGCCGCAAATTCTTTTTGTGATACAATCTGGCTGCCTACCAGTTTTTCTGCACGTTCGTATTCTTCCTTGGCTTTTTCATAAGCCACCTTTGCCTTTCTCACTGGGTCACCTTCCTGAATGTGCTCAGCGGATACACTCAGCAGTTCACTACCCTGGCCCACTTCAATACCTTCAGCAATTTTGCGGGAGAAAGACACCACTCCCGAGGAAGCCGCTACCACCGTTGCTTCCTGGCCTTGTGCCGACAGAATCTGCCCGCCAGCCTGTATCACTTCCCGAAAGGCTCCCGGGTGAATCACTTCAGCTTCCACCCCAGCCGCTTTTGCTTTCTCCGGCGTCAGTACGATTTCATCTGAATGAGCTGTTTTTTCCTCTGCATGTATTTCCGCTTCATGGTCATGACCTTCATGCTCATGGTCGTGTGCGTGTTCTCCGCATCCCCCCAAAAGGAACATACACAATGTTCCTGTCAAAATATAGTTTTTCATTGAATACTGTTGTTTTTTGTTTGCAAAAATAAATCCTACACGGTGCAAGCAGGTTGCAAAGTGCAGTAACATCTCTAAAAATCAAGCTACAACAGCAAAAGGAGGTGCACGGAAATTACGCACGGCAGAAAAATGCCGGGCATGCAGTTTTTCTACGTAATAGGAAATCATATCCCCTCGTTCAACGGAAACAGATAGAGCTTCCAGACAAAGGGATGACAGATAAATCAAAGTATAGAATGTATAATCCGGGGTAAAATCCGGCAAATGATGAGGAACAGAAAAAGACAGATGCGTAACACAACTGATATCGCACGCATGCTTGTCGGCATCTCCTGTACAATGGTGCCGTCCTTCGCATCCGTCATGCGATGACGTAGCGCAAGTCTCCATATCCGGACTGACACAAAACGCCTCATTGTGATGATGATGTGGAAACACACCTACCACCAGCACCCACAGGCTGACCAACAGCAAACAATATGTACCTAAGATTTGCTTCATTCTTTTTTCTGTCGGGCACAAAATTACAAAGAAATCTCCTAAAAAACAAAAGGCAGTCAACGCAGAACACGCTTGCCAACTCTCTATTGAATCTCATACACACCTGAAAAGTTCTAAACATACCCGCGTAAATGAAATATCGAATCAAAACTTTTTATGTTTCCCGCCTGTAAGCCCTACGTTTTCCGACGCGGAGCCGTAAGTTTCCCGCATGAAAAACGTACATTTCCGGCAGGAGAAACATAAAAGAAGACAAACAGTTTTTCTAATAACTACCTGAGCTTTCGACTTCACTACAAAAAGCAATTATACTAATTCCAAAACTCACATCAACTATCACAAAAAAGACGGTGAAGAAGTGTCTCAAAACCACTTCCTCACCGTCTTTTTTCTATATTACTTCAACAATCAGTCTACTTTCAAACTGTAGCTTTCTATGCCATCAGGATGAATTACTTTTTCCAGCTTCAAATCAAAAATCAAAACTGAATTTGCGGGAATTGAAGACTGATTCTGTGTGCCATATCCAAGGGCAGCCGGAATATATAATTCCACACGTTCACCTTCTTTCATCCACTGCAATGCAGTGATCCAACCTACAATCAATCCATCTGTCTGATTAGCCTGCAATGCAAAATGAGTAGGCACGTGGATTTTTTCATCCAAATCTCCTGTATAGTTTTGATCAAATACAGTTCCATTTATCAGTTTTCCACGATAATACACGCTCACACTATCCGTAAACAATGGGGTCAACCCTTCCTCTTTTCCTACCTCAATAATTCTCATGTATACAGAATCACTCGCACTGGCAAGAGTTTCGTAAGGATTAGTAACAATTGTACCCCCCAATCCCGGAGTCGTACTTTCATTCGCAATTTTATAATTCCGATATATTTTCCATTTTCCCACTTCTTCTCCCAAATTTGCGCGAGCCACATCCGCAATGGAATCGATATAGTGTTCATTACGAACTTGCCAGTTCACATACGGATCTTCCACAGCTGTGTCTTCTGCACACGACATAAAGCCGAAAGAAAGAGTAAATAGCAGGGCAATCAGCCAAAATAGGTTCTTGTTCATGTAGTTTAATTTATTACTGCAATGTTTTCAGCAAGCTGGTGATGCTTACCTTGTCTGCAATGATATTATTCAAATCTGCAATAGCCACACGTTCCTGTTCCATGGTGTCACGGTTACGCAGAGTTACGCAGTTGTCTTCCAATGTCTGATGGTCGATGGTGATACAGTACGGAGTACCGATAGCATCCTGACGACGGTAACGCTTTCCGATAGAATCTTTTTCATCGTACTGGCAGTTGAAGTGGAATTTCAGGTCGTTCACGATTTCACGAGCCTTTTCAGGTAGACCGTCTTTCTTTACCAACGGCATGACAGCCAGTTTCACCGGTGCCAAAGCTGCAGGCAATTTCAATACCACACGAGTTTCACCATTTTCCAGTTTTTCTTCATGATAAGCCGCACTCATCACGCTCAGGAACATACGGTCTACACCGATAGAAGTTTCGATGACATACGGAGTGTAGCTTTCGTTGATTTCCGGATCAAAGTACTTGATGCTCTTTCCTGAGAATTTTTCGTGCTGGCTCAAGTCGAAGTTAGTACGTGAGTGAATACCTTCTACTTCCTTGAATCCGAACGGCATCAGGAATTCAATATCCGTAGCTGCATTGGCATAGTGAGCCAATTTTTCATGGTCATGATAACGATAGTGATCATCACCGAATCCCAGTGCCTTATGCCATTTCAAACGGATTTCTTTCCATTTCTTGAACCAGTCGAGTTCTGTTCCCGGTTTTACGAAGAACTGCATTTCCATCTGTTCGAACTCACGCATACGGAAGATGAACTGACGAGCTACAATTTCATTACGGAAAGCCTTACCAATCTGTGCAATACCGAACGGAATCTTCATACGTCCTGTTTTCTGCACGTTCAGGTAATTCACAAAAATACCCTGAGCAGTTTCCGGACGCAGGTATACCTTCATAGCACCATCTGCAGTAGATCCCATTTCAGTAGTAAACATCAGGTTAAACTGACGAACTTCTGTCCAGTTCTTTGTACCAGAAATCGGACATACGATTTCTTCATCCAGAATAATCTGACGAAGTTCGGCTAGGTCGTTGGCATTCATAGCCTTTGAATAACGTTCATGCAATGCATCACGTTTTGCCTGATGTTCCAGCACACGTGCATTGGTGCTACGGAACTCTTCTTCATTGAATGCTTCTCCGTATTTCTTGGCAGCCTTCGCTACTTCCTTATTGATTTTCTCGTCGTATTTAGCAATTTGATCTTCAATCAAGACATCGGCACGGTAGCGCTTCTTTGAATCACGATTGTCAATCAAAGGGTCATTGAAAGCATCTACGTGACCAGAAGCCTTCCAGATAGTAGGGTGCATGAAGATAGCAGAGTCAATACCTACGATGTTGTCGTGCAACAGCACCATGCTCTGCCACCAGTATTGTTTGATATTGTTTTTCAGTTCCACACCGTTCTGACCGTAATCATATACGGCTCCCAGCCCATCATAAATATCACTTGACGGGAATACAAAACCATATTCTTTACAATGTGAAACAAGTTTCTTGAAAACGTCTTCTTGTGCCATTTTTCCTATTATTTTGATTTTTTCTACTTAAATGTCTACTTAATAGGGTACAAAGATACAGATTTATCAATAAAAAAGCATGATAGGTGTATTAATTTATCTTATGAGTTATTTCTTCTCCCCCGTCTCATCCAGTTCTATCACAAGTCCATCATATGCCAAAAACACATTTTCCGGCAACTGTTCCTGCACTTCCGCATGCAAACCTATCTGATGGCTCATGTGGATAAAGTAAGTTTTCCCAGCTGCAATACGGACCGTCTGCTCCAATGCCGCGGACAACGACTGATGCGTCCAATGGTATTCAATACGCAAGGCATTCATCACCAGACAATCCAATCCTTTCAAATACTCGTATGAACTTTCAGGAAGATGCAGCATATCTGTAATCCAGGCCATTTTTCCAATACGAAAACCCATAATCGGAAGCTTTCCATGCATCACGCGGAAAGGAATTACTTCCACCTGATTTCCGACTACATTAGAAACCACGAACGGTTCGCCTTCTTTAATATAATTCAATGGAATATGAGGTACACCAGGATAAAGGTTTTCCGTAAAGCAATAAGGCATACGGTTCTTCAAGCGAGTGGCAGTATAATCTTCCGCATACACCGGAATGTCACGAAACTGACAGAAAGGTCGCAAATCATCCAGCCCACCCACATGGTCATAATGTTCATGGGTAATCAGCACTCCGTCTATCGCACGAAAATCATTCAGCCGAAGCATCTGTTCGCGAAAATCCGGACCACAGTCGATAAGAATGCGTACTCCATTTACTTCTACCAGACCGGAACAGCGCAAACGGTTGTCACGCGGGTCAGAACTTGTACATACTTTACAAGTACATCCCACCTGAGGCACTCCCGTAGAAGTTCCACTTCCTAAAATTGTTATTTTCATTGTTTTACTCCAATAAAGTTCACTTCCGGATGAATAGCCACTCCAAATTTTTCTTTCACAGAACGAACGACTTCTTCTGCCAGCTTGACCACTTCACTTCCGGTAGCTCCTCCCAAATTCACCAACACCAATGCCTGCTTGTCATGTACTCCGGCATTTCCCAGCCGTTTGCCCTTCCATCCACAACGGTCAATCATCCATCCTGCAGGAATTTTTACACGGTCATCACCTACCTTATAAAAAGGCATATCAGGATATTCCTTGAGCAAATCTTCAAATTGTGCAAGCGGTACAATGGGATTCATAAAGAAGCTGCCGGCATTTCCAATCTTTTCCGGATCAGGAAGTTTCGCCTCACGGATACGTATAATCACACTACGAAGTTTTTCCAGTGACAATTCTCCTCCCTCCTTCTCCAGCTCGGAGCGGATATTTCCATAATCCAGATGAAACTCCGGCTGTTTTTTCAGGCGATAAGTGACATAAGTCACAATGTAAAGCCCTTTCAACTCTCGTTTAAATACACTTTCACGGTACGCATATCCACACTCATCTTGCTTAAAAAGACGAGTGGTTCCATCATTCACCGCTACCGTTTCGACCGACACAATCAAATCCTTGGCCTCTACTCCATACGCTCCGATATTCTGCACGGCCGAAGCCCCTACCTCTCCAGGTATTAAGGACATATTCTCGGCACCATACCATCCTTGCTTGACTGTATAATCTACAAAGTCATCCCACACCTCACCAGCACCAACGCGTATTTCTACCCATTCATCGGTTTCACCTACCACCTGCATTCCTTTAATACCAGAATGCAAAACAGTACCTTGATAATCGGACACAAACAACAGATTACTTCCCCTTCCTACATGTAAAAGAGGAGTCTTTTGTGCTTTCCACTCTTTCAAAAAACAGAGCAGTTCATTCACTGATTCATATTCCACGAAACGAGCTGCCTTTACATCCATTCCGAATGTATTATAAGGAAGCAATGAGTAATTTGTATAGTCTTTCATAATGCATCAATCGCTCAAATCTTCAAACCGGATAAGTTGCCAGATATTTTCACGCCGTTCAAAATAGAGTGTATTACTAAAGCCGTTTCCAAATCCTTTGAATTCTACTACCTTATAATCGGAATGTATATTTTCAGGCTGGCCATAGTGTACATTAGTCATCTTTCCTTTCATCATCGGGGGACGAAAAGCAAACCATTGCCCCGGTTCCAGCGTGGTTTCCAATATCTGGAATTCATCTTCGGGATCGGCCGTTACAAAATACAGAGGTTCATGCAAACGTTCCTTCTGGAAAAGCGAATCACGTGAAAAACGTTCATAAAAAGTATAGAAATCTTCTTTACCATCGTGTTCCTCTGCCATTTTCTCCACATTAATGGCCTCGAGGAACCAAGAATCTTTTTTCCGTTCAAAATAATAACGCTTGATTTTTTTCTCAGTCAGAAAAATCCAGTCTACCTGTACACTGTGCATACTGGTATCCTTTTCCATTTCCATATCTTCTTCCTTATCGAAAAGTACCGTGTACGCTTGCTCACGACTAAATAAAGGATCGTGCTTCCAGTCCTTCTTTTGGATACGATTCACCTGTTTGCCTTTATACAATGAAAAAGGAAATAGCACGCGCGACCGCTGAAACTTTGCATCCGACGCGAAATTATAGAAAAAGTCGGCAAAACTCTCATCTGCCGAAGCAGGTATTTGTTCTTCCACCACAATGGTATCCTGAATCGAATCAGGCAGAACTTTCATAGAATCAATTTGTTCTGTCAATGCGGCAAAAGGATCCACTTTCTTTTTTCCTCCTCCGCAAGATGCCATCAGCGCCAGCAAACAGCATCCAATGATTAATTTCTTCATCTGGTCTCCTCAAATATCGCCGCAAAAATACCTTTTTTTTCTTATCATTGTTTCAGAAACAAGAGTTTTCTTTTTTGTTGAACGAAAAACTGAATTTTTCAGTTTAAATCCTTACCTTTGCAAACAAAATAATTAAAGAAGAGATATGTTAGCAAAAATAGAACAGTTGCTTCAGGAAGTAAAAGGACTCACAGCGCAGAATCCAGAAGAACTGGAAGCGTTACGAATCAAATACCTGAGCAAAAAAGGTGCCATCAATGCACTGATGGCTGACTTCCGTAATGTACCTGCTGAACAGAAGAAAGAAGTAGGTATGAAATTAAATGAGTTGAAGGACCTTGCACAGGAACGGATTGCAACCTTAAAAGAAGCATTCGACAATCAGGACAACGGAGCTGCCGAACTTGACCTGACCCGTACAGCTTACCCGGTTAATCTTGGAACACGTCATCCGTTGACGATTGTCCGCAATGAAATCATCGATATTTTCAGCCGTATGGGCTTTACTATTGCCGACGGTCCGGAAGTAGAAGATGACTGGCATGTATTCTCTTCCATGAACTTTGCAGAAGACCATCCCGCACGCGACATGCAGGATACATTCTTCATTGAAAGTCACCCTGACATTATTCTTCGTACACACACCTCTTCTGTACAGAGCCGCGTAATGGAAGTTTCACAGCCTCCTATCCGTGTAATCTGTCCGGGACGTGTATATCGTAATGAAGCTATCAGCTACCGTGCACACTGCTTTTTCCATCAGGTAGAAGGTCTGTATATCGACAAGAACGTTTCGTTTACAGACTTAAAACAGGTGTTGCTGCAGTTTGCACAAGAAATGTTCGGCCCGGAAACTAAAATCCGTCTTCGTCCGTCTTACTTCCCGTTCACAGAGCCCAGTGCTGAAATGGATATCAGCTGTGACATTTGTGGTGGCGAAGGCTGTCCGTTCTGTAAATATACCGGATGGGTAGAAATTTTGGGCTGCGGTATGGTAGACCCGGCTGTACTGGAAGCAAACGGCATCGACAGCAAAGTCTACACCGGTTATGCATTCGGTATGGGAGTGGAACGTATTACCAACCTGAAATACAAAGTTAAAGACTTGCGTATGTTCTCTGAAAATGACACACGCTTCCTTGAAGAATTTGAATCAGCGAACTGATTTATAGTAACATCATCATAAGAACACGGATTACACCGGAGGTATCAACTTCCTTAGTGTAATCCGTGTTTATCTATTCAAACCAGCCATCTCCCTTTTTCTTTCGGCGAAATATGGAAAAAGAAAAACTTGTCACTCCGAGTTTCTGTGCCATCCTGGCTGCCAACTTCCTGCTCTATTTCGGATTTTGGCTTCTTACCCCTATCCTTCCGTTTTACTTGTCGGAAGTATTCCACACTTCACACACCGCTATTGGAGTTATTCTTTCCTGCTATACGATTTCCTCTTTATGTATCCGCCCCTTCTCCGGATATATTCTGGATACATTTGCCCGAAAACCATTATACCTGCTGGCTTATTTCATTTTCACACTGATTTTTGCCGGCTATATGACTGCAACAGCACTGACCTTATTTATTATCTTCCGCATTGTGCACGGATTTTCGTTCGGTATGGTTACGGTAGGAGGAAACACGCTGGTTATCGATATCATGCCGTCTTCCCGACGAGGAGAAGGGTTGGGCTACTATGGACTTACCAACAACATTGCCATGTCAATCGGTCCCATGTTCGGTCTGTTCCTGCACAGTGGAGGAGCTTCTTATACGACTATCTTCTCGTATGCGCTCGGTTCGTGTGTAATCGGATTTATAGCGGCCTGGACCGTTCGTACACCTTATAAGGCTCCAGTGAAGCGTGCTCCTATATCGCTCGACCGCTTCATTCTGCTAAAAGGACTTCCTGCGGGATTCACCCTCTTGCTGCTCTCCATTCCTTATGGAATGACTACCAACTACGTGGCCATGTATGCACAAGAAATAGATATTACGGCAGAAACCGGATTCTTCTTTACGCTGATGGCTGTCGGCATGGCAGTGAGCCGCCTGTTCAGTGGCCGACTTGTCGACAAAGGATTAGTCACCAAAGTAATTGCGGCAGGATTGTATCTGGTAAGTGGATGTTACTTCGCTCTGACTGCATGCGGGTGGCTGGTCAAGTGGAATTTAGAAGTGACTACGGGAATTTTCTTCCTGATTTCACTACTGTTAGGAATAGGATTTGGTACTATGTTTCCAGCTTACAATACCCTGTTTGTAAACTTAGCCCCCAACAGCCAGCGTGGCACAGCCACCAGCACTTACCTGACTTCATGGGATGTAGGCTTGGGAATAGGAATGCTTACAGGAGGATATTTGGCCGAAATTGCTACCTTCAAAATAGCCTACTTGTTCGGAGCCTCACTGACAGTAGTATCACTACTTTATTTTCACCTCAAAGCAGGCCCTCACTTTGAAAAGAACCGATTAAGATAAATCTAATCACTCTTTATACGTAAACACAAAGATATGTGACAAGCGATTGTTTACTTCCGTAAACTGTATAGAAAGAATAAAAGAACGGAATAAATCAGCATGACGAATAAGGAATGGAGGAAGATATGAAACAAACTGTTCAGGTGAAGCTGCCACTTTTTCCATATCAGTCACCATAATATAGGAAGCATCACGCGATAAATTTGACACACACTCATCAAACAGGGTGTGAGAGGGAGAGGCAATCACCTTAGAGATACAAGAGTCTACTCGCTCATGCCCCGATACCACCAGTAAACTGTCTTTCTCAGAAACTACAGGAACTGTATTGACAGCCTGCAACATACGGTCCAGACAATCGGCTTGCTCTTCTTTCATCTGCCCACTCAAATAAAAGACTTCGCTGTTCAAATGAATATCATATTCACTCCAACTATGGCAGGACTCTTTTCCTAAGAATGGGACTGAAGGTGTACGCCCATAAATCGTAATAAAGCTAGCCGGCTGAGGGTGATGAATAGAAATAAAAACCGAATCTTCACGGAGTGAACTATTGTCCTTCACTGCATCAATCACCTGCTCTATCAATTTTTTCTGATAGCTGACTACTACCAAACCATCTGTAGTATACACTGACAGATATTTCGTAGAACTAAGTGGATAAATTTCTATTTTCTTGCCCCGATAAATTTCTTTTTTCGGCACAAAATCAACTCCATGTTTTCCTTTTACCGCCTCAACAAGCTGATGCTTTCCTTCTTTCCCAATACGGAAATAAGCCACCACATCCATGGCTGTATGGGGATAATGGAAACTGAATACCACATGATTCATTTGATAGGAAAGTCCATGGGCTGCCGCTGAAGAATACCGACTCAAATCACTCAATATATCATTCATCAAACCAGCACGATGAAGCGTATCCAACTGAGAAGAGTAGGCTGCCTGTGAAAAGCCATGCATAAAATTATCAATGTTATCCGTTTCAAGAATACCCGCACAATCTTTAGGAATAAATTCAAAAACATCCACACGGCTTTCCTTATCGGCCATACTTAAACGGGCAAAACCATAAAAAGCAATCCCGATACAAAAAAGTACCACGGAAAGCACTACTCCCAATTTTATAACCGAACGAATTTGCATCACACGTCACCTATTTCAGGCAAAGATAGCAAAAACTTTTTAAAAAGTACAAACAAAAACGAAAGTTTTTATCAAATACTATTTACATTGTTTCAGTTTTTCAGCCAATTCAGCCCGAGATACTCCCAATTCCAACGCCTTCTCATATGCCTCTCGGGCTTCTGCCTTTCTTTTCTGTTGCAAATAAATATCTCCCTTCATCACATAGCAAGAAGCATCTCGAGGGTCAAGTTTCAAGACTTCATTTAAATCAAATAAAGCGGCCTCTGCCTGTCCGTGTTCCCACTCCATATTGGCACGCATCCGAAGTACGGATACATCACGAGGATAGTCTGAAACCAGCAGATTCATAGCGTCCATCGCTGACTGATGTCGTCCTTCCTTCTCGTCCAACATGATAATCCCGATACGTGCCGTCTTGTTTTTTACATCCTGCTCCAGTACTACATTGTAGTCT
The DNA here is from genome assembly GCF_037892625.1 of Phocaeicola sp. ICN-14070. NCBI lineage: Bacteria > Pseudomonadati > Bacteroidota > Bacteroidia > Bacteroidales > Bacteroidaceae > Phocaeicola > Phocaeicola sp. ICN-14070. Next base: position 28,047 of record NZ_JBBKBF010000038.1, read on the forward strand.
ACACGTGCTTCTTTATATTCGCGACGTTGCATATAAATATAGGCACGAAAAAGACGAGCCTCCAGATTCTTGGGCAAAAGGTCGATTACATTACAATAATCCAGATACGCCTTTTGTATCAAGTTTTTTTCCAGATAGAGAGCAGCCCGATTCAATAACATGGTGGTAGAATAGGGTATAATATTTAATGCCAATGTGTAAGATTCAATGGCCTCATCTGTCTTTCCCATACGCTTCTGCACCGTACCCAGATTCGAAAACAGCAGGGCATTCCGGGCATTATCCGGTTCCATTTTCAGTGCCTGCTGGAAAAGACGTTCCGCCTGCACAAGACTGTCCTTTTTCACACAGTCCATTGCCTGCTCTACCACATCGTTATATGACTGGGCCTGCAAAGGAAGGCTGAGTACCCATACACAAAGAATCCACACAATGTATTTCATTTCTTCTTTCGTTTGAATTTGCGACGAAGGTAGTATTTCTTCCTCTAACTCAGGAGAGATTACAATATTTTTTTGTAATTTTGGAAAACTTCTGTTAGTGCCTTATATAAAGGACTTTGGGAGAATTACCCAATTTTGAGGTAATGATTTGGCAACCGTGCTATTTCCTACGTTCTTCCCTGATTTACCTTTCAAGTAACTCTGAGCAAAAGTAGTTATTTAATTTGTTAATGCAAATCAATAGCTACTTTTGTTTTATTCAATTATTCGAATTTGCATATTTCCCAAATCCATATTTTTGCTCTCTTTTTTCAAATGCCACTTTACCTCCTTCAAGTATATCGCAAACATGTTCACGAATCCCTTGTGATTCCAAAATTATTGCTTCTGCAGGATTACATTTTTTAGTCCGTTCTAAAGCTCCATTGATATATTGGAATTTATATTTTCCATAATTATGACTATTAGAGCCTTCTTGATTTGCTACAATTACATTTTCCGCATCAGCACTGACCACTACATTTGAATTATGCGTCACCAAAACAATCTGTCTGTCTTTTTTCTTTGCTTTGATATATTCCACTAACTCTTGATATATGGCACGATTATCCAAGCTATCTTCAGGTTGGTCAATTAATATAGGACATTTTTTATCACTGAATTCAAGAAGCAATTTTAAAATAACGAATGCTTGTTTACCTTCAGACATCATTTCAAATAAATCACCTTGATATGACAATTGATAAGATAAAGCATACCAATTTTTTGAAAAGAATTCACTGGCTACGTTAGGTGAAGCGTACGAATTTTTAAATTCAACTTTTTCATTAAGCAAATCTTTGATTAGGGTATATGCTTGAGTTTCTATATCAGAATCATAACGTGATACTAGGTTCGCTATATATTGCTGCCGTTCTATTCCACGTAAATTACACCGAGATTCCAAAAAAGATTTCATTTCTTCTTTTTGGAACTCCTTTGTTACAGATATTGATAATCCGTCATACTCTACTTTGAGACTATCAACTAATTTGTCAATTTCTTTTTTGTATTCTATGTGTCTGTTTACAATTTCTTTTACGAATTGTTGTATTTGTGTATGTAAAGAGTTTTTTTTAGCCTCCAAATTATTTATTTCAGCAAGCACTTTCTCTTCTTCTTTTATTCGCAGCAAAACAGATTGTAATTCTTTATTATCTTTATAAAATTGCTCTCCGCGTTTGTAAATGTCTGCTTCCAATATTGCTGTTTTTTCTATCAATAATTGCTGTTTAGCAGCGTCAGTTTTATCAATAAACTCATCTACAATACTTGTCCACTCAGTTTCTGTTCTAATACGCAAACCATTAAAAAGCCTTGAAACTTCGGAGCTATTTGTCCTAAATGATAGAGAGTCAAAAGAATTAAGTCCTTCAAAGTTATGTATGATAGGAGTAATTGTTCGTAGCTTTTGAAACAATTTGATATCCGATTCTGCTAGATTAATATCTTTCTCTTTTATTGAAAGTTGTGCTAATAAACCATTGTATGTTTCTATTTCTGTCTCTGTTAGAATGCTACTTTTTTGTAATGTGGTTGCACTTTCTTTTAATAGTTGCAATTGTTGTTCAACTCCTGACTTATTTCCTTTCTCTCTAAGATTATTGAGCAATTGAAAATATTCCTTTTTCAATTGAAACAAATTAAACACAGATGAGGTTATCTCTCTTTCTATCAAAGTATTTACTTCAGAATAATTTGACAACAAACCTTCTGAATCCTTGGAACGTAATATGCTTTCGACCAGTTCATTGGTTTGCTTTCTTGAACATGCTATATTGTGCATGTAATTCTGTTTATAGTAATCTATTTTATGCCCAGTTTCATCTCCTCCATCTTTCCATCGTATTTTAACTCCTTTAAGATGTTGGTGAATATAATCCTTTTCATCTACTAACATTGCATCATGTTTTGCAGCAATTGCTTTTAACAAAGAAGATTTGCCTGTAGAACGCCCTCCAATAATTGTATTCAAATTAGGATTCAGATGTATTGTTCCCTGCCAAAAACCATCTTCATCCAATGTTATAGATTCAATGATTTGGTATAAATTCTTTTCGTCTGGTATGCTTTGTTGAATTTTTACACGTTCCTCTGGTTCATATAAAACCTGCATTAGTCCTTCAAATGTAGGTTCTGCTTTAATCCAGCAGCTTAACCCATTGGGAAAAACGCATAATGAATCCAAAGAATGGGCATCAGAACCACATATACATGGTTTAAGAGTTTTAAATTCATTAAGATAATCTTCCAGTGTAGCATGTTTTTTCCCCAATCCAAAGTCTATAGTTCCTCTATTAGTAGCAAAAAACATATTTGCTACTTGGTAAAAATATTTTCGAACCATATGGTCTTGACCTCGCCATGAAATCTTTGACAAATCCTCATCAACAGGTATTGCAACAATATACTTCCCCTCAAATTTATCCTTATGCTTAGATAGAATTTCTGTTATTTGTTGCTCATCAATAACAGCGGTAGTGCAACCCACTGTAAAATCAGACCCTTTGAACTCACCTTGTTGCTCTTTAATACTTCTTCCATGTTCTTCAATATTTCGCCTTTTAAGTTTTCTTTTATTGGGAGTATCGAATGGCAATCCCTCATAAACAAACTCTATCTCATGTAGGAAATTTTCTTCTATGTCCTCGATTGCAACTTCGTTGGAAAAGATTATGTGATAGTTAATGCGGCTTCCATTTACTATTGTTTTTAATCTAAATTCTATATTAGGAAAAATTGCAATATTTTTTATTGCCGAGATTTCTGCTGGCGTAAACAATGATTTCATTTTTTGGTCATTGCTTAAATAATCCGTTAACAACTTCTTATAGCCATCAATTGTAAAATAATCCGTAATCCCGATAACTGCAATATTGTTTGCAATAACACTTTTAAAAAGAGATAGAACATATTTGTCCCAATCATTCCCAAACTGATTTGCCATACCAGATTCAGGGGTGTGTATATGCAAATCCCATTTATTCCATTCTGAACCTTTATAATGATGCATAATGATTTATCTTATTTTAATCTAACTTGAAAATTGAGTTTGAACGAAAGAGTACCATCATTTTCTTTGATGATTGATGCATATTCATGGCGTGAAGTACTTGAACGTTCCAGATATGCATTAGAGAAAAGATAGTCTTCAAAACGATTACGGTCGTAAAAGTGATAACAAAGAATTTCACCATCTTTTTTTACGACCAAATAACCACCATTTGCATCAAATTTTCCGCTCCAAGCAGTTGCGGGCATCATACCTAATGCTGCCGAAGTCAAAAGATGTTTGATTTTGTAAGCATAAAAAGGCGATGCTTGTTCTGTATCGTACCCCAAAGGGTTGGTTTCTGTAATCTGTTCTACCAATTCTTTCAATGTGGATACACCACTATTCAACTGTTCTAAAAGCAAATTGGCAATTATGGACGGCAGGTCTCCATCAAGCATAATGAGGTTATTACGAAATGTAGAATTATCCACTTTGTCAAATATCAATTTGCAACCTTTCTTTGTTATTGCTTTATATCTCTCTATAACCTTATTTCTTGTTGGATTCAAAGAATTGATTTTTGCAATATCTTCATCAGAAAGAGAAGTTCCCTCTATCTTAAAATTAAAGTTCGTGGCTTTACTTGCATTTAATAGTGTTGAATCCCCTCCGAGTTGAGATTTTATACTGAATCCCATTTCAGAATTTATCTTAGTTCTTCGGTCATGCAAAATGATTCGTATATCTGTTTTATCAGATGATTTCGCCTTCAAAGCATGGCAATAAATTCGATTCATGAAGGCTTCAATTTTCGGAACGGTAAATGCTCCATCATTTTCATTGATAGCTTTCAATAAATTCTCTGCTTCTACTAAAAACACTGATGCAGGGATTCTCAATAACTCTTCTCCTTCTGGGGTTTGAATCACTACATCTCTATCTTGTAGTTTGTAGTTGAAATTACCCTCTTTTTCTTGGCGAAGAATCATTATTATGGGATAGAACAAATCGTGAATTTTGTTCATGTGTTGGTCTCCGGCATAAACTTTTCCTTCTCCTAATAATTTGAGCAAAGTGTAGATTTCACTCCATTCTCCTTTATTTCCTGTCAGTGCCATATTTTTTGGATTTTGAAAGGTTGATTCGTTTAATTATTTCCTGTGCAGTTGCTTGAATTGCAGGTACTGCAACAGAATTTCCAAATTGCTTGTAAGCAGATGCATCTGCCACTCCGATTATGAAATTATCTGGAAAACCTTGTAAACGAGCCCATTCTCGTGGGGTCATCCTGCGCAATCCATCACGGTTTATTTCTCCTTTGATGTTGGTAACAGGTGTAAAATCTTCAAGACGATTATCAATTACAAGATTGCGTTCTCTCCCCATTCCGCCTACAACAATAGCATTTGCGACACCATTATCCGGTATTATTTCATATCCGAAACCGTTACCTTTTGCTGCGTGTCTTTCTTTATGTGCTACAAGTGTCTTCACATATTGAGTTGATAAATAATATTTTGCAGAAACTGTATTTTTTTCTTTTATATCAGCAAAAGTTTTAGTTGTATCAGTTGGGGTTGGATATGTAAATTCATTGACATTTTGGTCTTTTCTAAAGCCAACAATATACACTCTTTCTCTATGCTGCGGAACTCCGAAATTCATTGCGTTTACTATTTGAGGCTCTGGAACGTAATAATCCAAATCTTCTCTTAAAACTTTTAATATCGTTTGGATTGTTTTCCCTTTGTCATGAATAAGCAATCCTTTGACATTTTCCAAAAAAAATGCCTTTGGACGCTTACGACGTATGATTTCTGCTACATCAAAAAACAATGTACCTCTGGTTTCTTCAAATCCAAGACGTTTCCCGGCTAATGAAAATGCCTGACAAGGGAATCCAGCACACAGAATATCAAAATCATCGGGTATAAATGACTTCGTGGATTCTTTGGTAATATCTCCAAAGGGAACTTCACCGTAATTCAACAGGTAAGTTTTTTGTGCCTGTACATCCCATTCGGAAGAAAACACACACTTGCCACCAAGATTTTGCATTGCCATTCTAAACCCACCGATACCAGCAAATAAATCAATGAATGTAAATTCGGGCTTTTCTATCGGTAAGAACGGAACGGCAAACAAATCGGAGAACAAAGAATACTGAACACAAACATCTGATACACATTGTATATCAGATTTCTTTTGATGGATGTTGTATATATCCTCTATCAGACCTTCTGCTTTTATCTCATATGGTTTGGCGTATTTGTTGCCTTGATTGTGCAGGTAGTGAGACACAATCGCCATTTGTTCTTCAAATGAAATTATACTTCCATCCTCATTTAGCGAATGAGGTCCGTACATTTGCATCGATATTTTTCCTCCGCCACACATTTTTGTGATGGCTATTTTTTCGTCAGTTGTTGATTTTCTATTCATATAATTTAAAACCTCATTTAAACATACATCAGGATTCACTGTTATTTCTGTCTCCCAAAATCGAAAGACTTTCCAACCTTGTTTGCGCAATTCTTCATTGACCTCCTTGTCGCGTTCTATATTTCGCTCGATTTTAGAGTGCCAAAACTTACAATTGCTTTTATGGTCATTCTTTCTAATATTCCAATTTCTACCATGCCAAAACTCACCATCACAAAATATCGCAATTTTAGACCCTCTAAGGACAAAATCGGGTTTGCCAAATACCGACTTATCATTTTTGCGATACCTTATTCCAGCGTTCCACAGGAATTTTCCAAACATTATTTCAAGTTTGGTTCCTTTGCTTTTGTTTGCAGCCATATTTTTATGGCGTTGTTCCTTTGTCAAATGGTCCATTAGTAATTTCCTGCTTGGGGATGACGTATAACATATCCAAGCTACAAAGATACTTATTTTAATTCGATTGGAAATAATTGTTGTTCAATATTTTGTTAACACATGCACAATTAAACATTTAGATACAAGAACTCTCAGCTCCTTAATCCAAAACTAGACGGATGGCATAACCATCCGCCTTTCCAAATTAGTATTTTATACCACGATTTTGCCTCGGCTTCGGTATTCCGATAGCTTCTCTGAACTCATTCATTTTCTTTCTGAACCAGCTCACGTGTGAAACCCCGTCTATCTTGAAATCGAATTTACCGTTTTCATCCTGTTTGATGGAGCAGACGGAATGTCGGGTATCAAAACTTCGGTTAAATTCGGAAGAATAGAGTTCGCCTTTTATCCCGACCTCCTTGAACTCGCACAGTCTTCTGATTATCCCGTCATTAAAGCCCAAACGTTCACGCAGGAAACTTATCACGGGCATCAGCTTCTCCACATACGGAAAGTAGCGTCTGACAAAATCCGCAAACTCCGACAGCTTGCGGTGCTGTTGCTCGTAAGCGTTTCTTATCTCCTGTATCTGCTTGGCTTGTTGCCGTTCCCGTTGTCGGGCTTCGTCTTCAAGTTCAAGGATGCGGTCTTGCAAGTCCTCGTTCCTGCGTTCCAACGATTTCATCTTTCCACTTCCGAAAAGAGAGCCCACACTGCTTGCAAGGGCGGTTGCCGTATCGGTGGCTGCGCTTTTGAGCTTGTCGGTACGGATTTCCGCTTTCACCTGCTTCAGTTCCTCCTGCGCCTCGGCTTTCTTCTCCTGCAACAGTCTGGTTTCAGTTTCGAGGACTTCATTCTTCTTTTTCAAGTTCCTATAATACTGCATGGTGGTGGTGTGCCGTGCTTCCGAACCCCGTACCCCACGCTGCAATCCGTATTTCGCCATCACCCTTGCGTAATTGTCGTGGTAGGCGACCAGGGTCTGACGGTTGAACAGGTCATCGGCACACAAACGGACGGAATTTGTTTTCTTGCGGTACTTGCGCTTACCGTCCGTCTGCTCTTTCTTGGCTTTGCGCCTTTCACCCGTCACGATGGGAACAACGGCTGCGTGGATGTGCGGAGTCTTCTCGTCCATGTGCAGATGTGCGGCAACCACATTGTCTTTGCCGAATGTGGCTTGCAGCCATTGGATGCTGTCGTTGCACCATTCATCGAGTTCTCCTTTTTCCTGTATGTTCATCATGTCCTCGTGCGTACCCGACAAGACCACCCGAACGACACGGACTTGGTCGTGTGTGATTTTCCGTCTGATGCCTGCTGTGTTCAGTCTGTGCGCAATCGCTTCATCCCTGCCGTGAACGCCATCGGGGTATTCGACAAGCACCCTGTTCAGATGTGTCCTTGTCGGGTCTGCATTTTTAGGTATTATCTTTCTCTCTATATGGTCGGACTGCGTGGTGTCCGATGTACCCTTTGCTTTCTTAATGTCCAATGAAAAATATCCCATATCATTACTGTTTTTGCGGTTATCGTTATGTTTCTTCTCTCTGCCTGTGGCATCGGCTCACAGGGTTTATTATGCAAATGAACCATTGCAGCACTCGGCATAATCCAAACGAGTTTGGCTTCTGCTCTCGTTTGCACAGGGTTTCCAAAGGGATTTCCCTTTGGCTCGATAGGGTGTTTTTAGCGTTACGGAGTAATGCGTGAAGAAAACGCCCTATTGAGCTATGGTATTTCTGTCTAAATACCTTTCGGAAAGCAGACGAGCATATTACAGATGAAATCCCCCTTTCTTTTTCGGTGGCTGCATCATCCGCCTTGCGGATTGGACTTGCTTCTTCTCCTTTATCGGCTCTGCCGATTGGGACAAGGGCTTACCGCACAGGTAGTCGTTCAAGTCCTTATACTCACGATAGTACATTGACTTGTCAAGCAGTCGTTCCCCAAACTTCTCTTTCAGCTTTTTGCAAGTGTTCCGTCCTGCCGTGTCGTTGTCAAGGAAACAGCCGATTCTGGTGTAGGTTTCCAATAAGCTTTCCGCTTTCGCAAGATTGGAAACGGAGTTCAGTATGACATAGTCCTGTGTGTCCAATTGCGGGTGTTGCGGATTGTTTCTCACTCGGATGGTAAGGAATGAGAGGTAATCCATGAACCCCTCGAACAGGTAACACATACATCGTTGTCCGTCCTGCTGTCGGATATGGGTGATGTCTTTCGGGGCGACACATCCCTTGAAGTATCTGTTGCGCACTTCATATCCTCCTGCCATGTTCGGAAAGCCGATGGCAAAATAGGGTTTGTCGGCATTCATAAACCGAAGCTCCCTGCATTCTCTTTTGGCAAGTCCGATGTTTATTCCCCTTTCTTGCAGATAGGCTATAAGAGCAGGAGAGGACAATTCTCCAACCTTTAATCCCTGATAAGGCTGATTGTCGGAATGCTGTCTGCCAAAAGAGAACGATGCAGGGCGGATGTATGCTGTCCGCTCCTCTATGCGTTTCAGCAGATAGGCTACATCTTCCGAACGGTAGAGTTCCGCTGCCAATGCGAGGATGTTTCCGCCTTTGCCGATGCCGAAGTCGTACCATTTTTCAAGCTCGGTGTTTACCTTGAACGATGCGTCCGTTTCTTCCCGTAACGGTGATTTGTACCACAGGTTCCTGCCTTGTTGCTTTACAGGCGTATAGCCCAGACTTTGCAGATAGTCTGCCAGTTTGATTTGCTTTACATCTTGGATTGTCATATTACATACGGTTTTGAAGTTGATGAAAATTTGTTGATTTGATGAATTGTCAATGTAATATATTTATATACAGCCTCGTAACCTCTCAACATCTTCTCAACAAACCACTCGCCAAAAGAGAAATTCACAAACGGGTGTCGGTGGTCTCTCAACTTCTCTTTTGGCTTGTTGAGATTTTGTTGAGAATGTATATCGTTTATTGTCAGTGTATTTATACCCATATTCAACAATTCAACAGAAAAATGATAGTGTTACAAGGATTCAAGTTGCTCCCTTGTGACGGTGTAGAAGCGTCCCACCCTCTTTATCGGCTCATAGTGACAACTTCTGTTGTAATTGCCCTGATAGGTGGTGTAGGTAAGCCCGTTTGGTGCAGGTGTCAGTTTCCAGCACTCCTGCACCACCTTACGCACTTGGTGCTTTTCCGCCTTTACCTGCGAGTGCACCAGCAGTACGACAAGGTCGTTAAGGCAGAATGAAACGCTATCCACATCCATTGCAACCATAATGTCAAGCAGCAGTTCCGACATCTCTATCTCCAGCCGATTGCGGTTGCTACGGATAATCTTCTGCAAGGCTTCTGTATGCAGCAATGTGGGGTTGAACCACATCCGGCTTTCCTTTTCGGTGGACAGTTTTCTGTGTTGCAGGAAATGGAGAAAGGCGGGTATCTCCGCTTTCAGCTTTTGCAGGAAGTCGGTATCATCGGACTGCAAGCGGTCTATCTTGCGTACCCAATAGCGTGTTTCCCCTGCGTCTATGATTACGGGCAGATGCTCGTTGTTGGAGCACAGCACGAATTTGGCGAAGAACGCAATCTCGTCACGGTCTTTGCCTTTGGCTTCCACCTTATAGGAAAGTGTGGTGCTGAGGTTCTTCAACCGTTCGCTGTCCTCCCTGCGGTTGAGCAACACCTCATCCACCACGATGAGCAGTTTGCCAGCCCAATCGGAATTGAACTGGCTTCGGAAGTCCTCGTTGGTGTTGAAAGTCACATTGTTCTGAAAGAGGAGTTTCAGAAAGTTCAGGAATGTGCTTTTGCCTGTGTTGCGTTCTTCCGATACCAACAGCAGGATAGGCAACTTCTGAATCGGTTGCAGGTAGAGCAGTTGCAGATAGTCCATCCCCAACTCGTATTGTTCCCCGAAGATGTGCCGTACCAAAGATTGGATATGCGATAAATCGCCCTCCTGCGGTCGGTGGTCTATCGGTTCGTAAAGGTTAAGGAACTTGCCGACCACGGAACGGTAGCCGATGTGTTCGGGTACGGTGCAGAAGCCGTCATACTTGGGAACACTGCCGATGTAATCCTTGCCGTAATCCTGTCGCAGGGTCTCGTTGTTCCATGCGATGCGTTTCTTCACATACCCTCCGTTCAGTCTCGGTTGCTCCACAATCTTGTAGAGCGTTGTCCCGACACGGATAAATTCTTCCTTTGCCATGCCGCCATCCGATGGCGGTCTGTGGCTGTCCTGTTGTTCGATAGCTGACATAATCAAATGGTTTTAAGTTTGAAAATTACCAGCTGCAAAAATATAATCAATTATCGGATAGGTTGTTATGCAAAACACGGCAGAATGGTGACAAATAGCCCCCGAAACAAAAACTTTCAATGGTTTGGGGCAGGAAACGGGTTGTGCAAACGGAAAAACTCCCGAAAAGCAAATGTCGGATTACGCTTTTCGGGAGAAAAAATCAGAGCGTCTGTCGTTCTGTCGTACTGACTTAATGAATTACTGACTTACCGAGTGAATAATGTCAGGCATTCAGCTACGAGAAGTATTCGGATTTGGATATACCGTTGGTATTCAGCGAGAAGAAGATGCTTGTTTTCTCTTTTCGCAGGTACAGTCTTTCAAGAACGGCATTGCGTACCCGTTCCGCTCCGAATGTGCCGATATGGAAAGCGAGGGCAACTATCGCTTCAAGGTTGTAAACCTCCATACTGCAATTATCGGATACCCGTATGCTTCGCCTTATCCCGTATTCCCTTAAAACTCCGCTCTTGCAAAGAGCCTTCAGCCCTGCACGGAATGTCGGGGCGGTTACTCCGAACAGGTCGCAAAGTTCCCATTCGCTCATGGCGGTTGCGCTAATGTCGGCCGGCAAGGTGATGTTGCCGTTGCCGTTCGTTGTGATGATGCTTCGTTTCATGGCTATGCTTGGTTATGGGGTTACACTTCCGAACGATGCGTTCAGCTTGTTGCCGAACATCGTCAGGTCATTGTCAAGTTTCTGCG
>NZ_JBBKBF010000039.1:0-38887 GCF_037892625.1 Phocaeicola sp. ICN-14070
TTTTTTTGTGTCCGTACGTCTGCGCCTGCGTCCGTTTCCGCTCCTTCCGCGGCAGGCCTCTTCCCTCTGCTGACGGTTTCTTTCCTTCCTTTCTTTCTTTCTTTCTCCCCTTGCTATCCTTTGTTTCCTTACCGCTCACCCGGACGGCTCTCAGAAATGCGGCAGGAGACGTTTCCTCCGAAAAGGAGAATCATTCTTTATCGGAAGCTCCGGATACGCTCAGAACGGGCGAAAATGTCTCTGGAAAGGAACTTGTTTCGGGGAACATGAATCTGAATCATCAGGCTGATAACTTCTATTCCTGTAATTCTAAGAATTAAAACTATTGGAGATAATTCATTTTATCTGTTAAAAGTTTTGTTGATGCTTGCAGATTAAAGAAAAAGAATTACATTTGCAGTGTACTAATAAGCTAATACACTAATATAATTTATTTACAACATGAACACGTCTATGATAAAAATCGAAGGGGTAACCTTCAGTTATGGAAAGAAAGCTTCCGTTTTTCAAGATTTCTCATTGAAAATGGAGGCTGGAAAGGTAATTGGTCTCTTGGGAAAGAATGGAACCGGAAAATCTACTTTACTTTATTTGATGAGTGGTTTGTTACGTCCACAAAGTGGTTTTGTATGGATGAAAGGGGTAGATGTCCAAAAGCGTCTACCGGTAACCCTGGAGGATATGTATTTGGTTCCGGAAGAATTCACTTTACCCAATTTAAGCTTACAGCAGTTTGTGAAAGTGAATGCACCGTTTTATCCCCGTTTCAGCCAGGAGTTGTTGCGGACATGTCTGGCCGATTTTGATTTGAATGAGGACATTCATTTGGGAGAGTTGTCCATGGGGCAGAAGAAAAAGGCTTATATGTGTTTTGCGCTGGCAGCCAATACCTCCTTGCTTCTGATGGATGAACCGACCAACGGATTGGACATTCCTTCTAAAAGTCAATTCCGGAAAGTAATAGCTTCAGGAATGACGGAAGAGAAATCGGTAGTGGTATCTACTCATCAGGTACGGGATATTGACCGTTTGCTGGACCAGGTGGTAGTGATTGATGGGAATGAGGTGTTGCTGAACCGTTCGGTAGTAGATATTACCGATAAACTGTTGTTTGCGGAGCAGGGTATGAATGAACCGACGGATGACGCGCTTTTTGTACAGCCATCCGTGCATGGAAACAGTGTGATATGGCCTAACCTTTCGGGAGAAGAAAGTCCGTTGAATCTGGAGTTGCTGTTCAATGCCCTGTTGACAGAACGTGAGAAAATACAAACGATATTTAATGATAAATAAATGACACGACATGATGGAGACAACTTTTAGTATGACACGCGTACAGCATATCATGCGACGCGATTTGATAGAGAACTGGAAAAGTAACCTTTATGGTTTGCTGGGTATTTTTGCAGCCTGCTTTTTCCCGATGTTGGGCTTTTTATGGTCGGCAGAACGCTGGACGGAAGAAGGTTATCCTGAAGTTTATTCTTTTGAGCGATTTTGCGGCAATATGTTGGGGATAATTGGTATGGTGGTTAGTGTGGCAATGATATATTATGCTTCCCACATCATGAAATGCATGGATAATAAGGAAAAACGTATTTCTTATTTATTACTTCCGGCTACGAAATTAGAGAAGTTCTTCTCTCGTGCCTTGTTTGTGACAATAGGCACTGTATTGATGATTCTGGTTGCCTTGCTGGCTTTGGAACTTACCCATTATTTGTTGTTGCCTGTGTTTGATTTACCGGCTGTGTATAGCCAGCCGATGTTAGTGGAAGTATTCTCTCTGAGATGGGCTCATGCTTCGGTAGATGCAACAGGAGAACCGGTCTATTCCTGGTGGCTGATGCAGCTACTTGTATGGATATTCTGCTTGTGGAATCATTCGCTTTTCATTTTGGGAGGAAGCTTTTGGTACAAACATCCTTTCCTGAAAACAATAGGGGCTTGTTTGGTTGTAACTATTTTAGGAGGAATCTTATTTGCGAATCTGGCAGAAGGAGGTTTTTTAACTCGCTTTTCAGATTGGATGCAGGAACACTATCAAGACACTCCACAAACTGTAAATGGATTGTTAACCATTATTTCAGTTGTCTTTCTTCTGTTTACTGTGTTCAACTGGTGGCTATCTTATCGGCTGTTTACTCGTTCAGAAGTTGTTAAACGAAAACTGTGGCGCCTATGACTTTTAAAGAGAATAAACCGATTTATTTGCAGATAGCCGACCGTATCATGGATGAGATTCTTCAGGAAGTGTATGAAGAAGAAGGACGTATCCTGTCGGTACGAGAATATGCAGGAATAGTGGAGGTAAATGCGAATACGGTAGTTCGTACGTATGATTATCTGCAGAGTCAGGGTATTATTTACAATAAGCGGGGTTTGGGATATTTTGTGTCAACTGGAGCTGCTCAGAAGATTATTGAACTTCGGAAGGCTGCTTTCCTCCAGCAAGTATTACCCGATGTATTCAAGGAAATGTATTTGCTGCATATTCCGATGGAAACTTTGTCTGAATTATTTGAGGGCTATAAGAAAGAACGGATGAAGTCTCAGGAATAAACAGTGGAAGATAATAATGAAAACGGAGCTGAAGTAAGAGGGATAGACTCTCTTTGCTTCAGCTCCGTTTTATTGTATGATTCTGCGACTTATAAAGTTACTGTATGCATAATCTTTTCCAAGGCACCGGCATTGTCTCGTACATAGTTTCCGGCTTTTTTCCCAGCCTTGTCCAAGGCTTCATAGTTATTCAGGAAGTTGTCCATAATCTTTTTGAAGTCCTCCGCTCCTTGTATTTCAAAGCCACCCTTGCATTGAAGCAAGCCCTGAGCTTCACGGAACCGCTTATTGTTAGGGCCGAAAATGACCGGCATACCATATACAGCAGCTTCCAGCACATTGTGGATACCTACGCCGAATCCACCTCCGATATAAGCAATTTCTCCATAGCGATAAATGGAAGACAACAGACCGAAACAGTCAATCAGCAGGCAATCGGCTTCTTTCACCTTTTCTTCCGTAGCCTGCGTATAACGCACTACGGTACGGTTCAGCTTGCCGATGATTTCCTTCAAATGGCTTTCATCAATCACGTGTGGTGCAATGATTAGCTTTACCTCCGGATGCGCATTGAGATAAGGAATGAAAATATCCTCATCCGGTCCCCAGGAACTTCCGGCTACAAAAGCAGTATGGTTTCCTTTGAATTTCTCTACCAATGGAAGTTCTTTAGCCTGACGGCAGATTTCCAACACCCGGTCAAAACGTGTATCGCCTACTACAGTGGTGTTAGTAATACCAATGGTGCGAAGTAATTGTACAGACGCTTCATCCTGCACGAACAGATGAGTAAATGTGTTCAGTACTTTTCGGTAACTTTTGCCATACCAGCGGAAGAAAATCTGTTCTTTCCGAAAGATGGAAGACACGCTGTAAACCGGAATATTTCGCCGTTGAAGTTCATTCAAGTAGTTCTGCCAGAATTCATACTTGATGAAGAAGGCCATATAAGGCTGGGCCAAATCTAGGAAACGTTTTACGTTGCTCGGTGTGTCCAACGGAAGATAGCAGACAATATCAGCTCCTTTATAGTTCTTTCGCACTTCATATCCCGAAGGAGAAAAAAATGTCTGAAGAATCTTATACTGAGGATAGGTTTTCCGGATTTCTTCTATCAGCGGGCGTCCTTGTTCAAATTCCCCTAAAGAAGCTGCGTGAAACCACAGATATTTTTCTCCGCGGATAATCTGTTTTTCCAGAATGTCAAAAGATTCCTTTTCTCCTTTGACCATCAGAGACACTTTCTTATTAAAAAGTGCAGCCAGTTTGACTGCACTTGTATAAAGAGCGATGATAAGATTATAAATCATGTCTTAGTTTATTTGAGAACCTCTACTGCACGGCGCATACGAGCCACTGTTTCTTCTTTTCCTAATACAGCCGAGATGTCAAACATGTGAGGACCTTTGCCTTCTCCTACCAGTGTCAGTCGGAAGGCATTCATGATGTTACCCAAGTGGTAGCCTTTATCTTCAATCCATTTCATGACTACTTCTTCCTGGTGAGTCAGTGAGAAATCGTCCAATGATTCCAGCAGTGCAGCCAGTTCGGTCATGCGTTCAGCTGAATCTTCTTTCCAGCGTTTCTTTACTGTCTTTTCATCATACTCTGTTGGAGCAACGAAGAAGAACTTGCAGGTATCCCACAATTCCTTGATAAAGCTTACACGGCCTTTCATCAGTCCGACTACGGTAACCACCTTGTCCATCGGGGCTTCGATGCCATGTTCCTTCAGAATCGGCATAAACAATTGTGCGATTTCTTCGTCACTCTTCATCAGGATATATTCATGGTTGAACCATTTTCCTTTTTCATAGTCGAATTTAGCACCCGCTTTGCTGCAACGATGCAGGTCGAACAATTTGATGAGTTCATCCATTGACATGATTTCCTGGTCATTACCCGGATTCCATCCTAGCAAAGCCAGGAAATTGATAACCGCTTCTGGCAGGTAGCCTGATTCACGGTATCCGGAAGAAACTTCTCCTGTTTTCGGATCATGCCATTCCAATGGGAATACAGGGAATCCCAAACGGTCACCGTCGCGCTTGCTCAGTTTACCGTTTCCGTCCGGTTTCAACAGCAATGGCAGGTGAGCGAATTCCGGCATCGTATCTTCCCAGCCGAAAGCACGGTACAGCAATACGTGTAGCGGAGCTGAAGGTAACCATTCTTCTCCACGAATTACATGTGATACTTCCATCAGGTGGTCGTCAACGATGTTAGCCAAATGGTAAGTAGGCAGTTCATCAGCTGATTTATATAACACTTTATCGTCGAGGATAGAAGAGTTGATAACTACCTCTCCACGAATCAGGTCGTGTACATGTACGTCTTCGTTCGGCTCAATCTTGAAACGAACTACATACTGTTTGCCTTCTGCAATCAGCTTGTCCACTTCTTCTTTCGGTAGAGTCAAAGAGTTGCGCATGGAAGTACGTGTAGAAGCGTCATACTGGAAATTCGGAATTTCCTGGCGTTTAGCTTCCAGTTCTTCCGGTGTATCAAAAGCGATGTAAGCCTTTCCGTTATCGAGCAACACCTGTACATATTTCTTGTAAATGTCACGGCGTTCCGACTGGCGGTACGGACCATAGTTTCCTCCAAAGCTGACACCCTCGTCAAACTGGATGCCTAACCATTTGAATGACTCGATAATGTATTCCTCAGCACCCGGAACGAAACGGTGTGAGTCAGTATCTTCAATACGGAAAATCAGTTCCCCGCCATGCTGACGAGCAAACAGATAATTGTACAAAGCGGTACGTACGCCGCCGATATGCAATGCACCTGTGGGACTTGGTGCAAAACGGACTCTTACTTTTCTTTCTGACATTGTGGTTTTTATCTAAAAATACGCCGCAAAATTAATCTAATTTTCCCGTTTTTTTCTTATTTTGCACGCAAAATATCTTTTTAACATGAAAAGTTTACAAACTGAGAAACAGTTTTCTTATAAAGGACTGTTATATAAACTGGCCATTTTCGTGGTAACAGTGTGTGTAATTGTGTATTTCTTGCCACGGGAGGGACGTTTTAATTATCAATTTGACATTAATAAACCTTGGAAGTACGGACTGCTTCAAGCTTCGTTCGATTTCCCGATTTACAAAGATGATGCCGAAGTGCAGCGGGAGCAAGACAGTATCATGCGTTTGTATAGTCCGTATTATCAAATGGATAAGACGGTAGCTGACCGGATGATTCAGCAGTTTAAAAAAGCGTATACCGATAGTCTGCACCGTATTATCCCTGCTCCAGCATATCAGCATCATATTGAGCGGTTACTGAAAGTTGTGTACGAGAAAGGAGTTTTTGCACCCAATGATTGGGAAAAGTTGCGTAAAGACAGTGTACGTTCTATCCAGTTGGTAGACAAAAATACGGCAAACCAGGTGGAGGTAAACGGACTTTATAGTTTTAAAACGGCATACGAAACATTGATTTATTCAGATACAGTACATTATCAGCGCTTGTTATTGCAACGGTGTAATCTGAATGAATACATTGCGCCTAACCTTTCGTATGATGCTTCCAAATCAGAGGCTGCAAAGCAGGATTTGCTTTCTGATCTTTCTTGGGCGAATGGTTTTGTGATGAACGGACAGAAAATCATTGACCGTGGAGAGATTATCGACAGTTATACGTATAATATTCTGAAATCATTGGAGAAAGAGTGGAACAAACGTAGTGAGACAGTGGCAGAGAAGCGTCTTACCTTGCTGGGACAAACGCTTTTTGTAGCCTTGCTGATAGGCTGTTTCATGATTTATCTGGAATTGTTCCGAAATGACTATTATGAAAAGCGGCGGACGCTGGCACTACTTTTTGTCATTATTGTAGCTTTCCCGGTACTATCTTCTGTCATGGTGGAACATGCATTTATGAGTGTTTACATTGTGCCGTTTGCTATGATACCTTTGATTATTCGTATCTTTCTGGATTCACGAACGGCGTTTGTAGCTCATATCATAACGATTCTGCTTTGTTCGATTTGTCTACGCACACCGCACGAATTTATATTGTTGCAAACAGCAGCTGGTATGGCCGGTATCTATAGTCTGCGGGAACTTTCCCAACGTTCACAATTGCTGCGTAGTGCGTTAGTTGTAGCTTGTGCATATGCACTGATGTATCTTGCACTTGATTTGATACATGTTAGTGATGTGGCACAATTGAGTACGCACATGTATGTCAATTTTATCATTAACGGTCTGTTGTTGCTGTTTACTTATCCTTTGCTGTTTATCCTGGAAAAGATGTTCGGATTTACCTCTAATGTTACATTGGTAGAGTTATCCAATATCAATAATAAATTGATGCGTGAGATGTCGGAAGTAGCACCTGGCACGTTCCAGCATTCTCTTCAGTTAGCCAATCTGACGGCAGCAGCTGCCAACCGTATTGGAGCCAATAGCCAGCTGGTACGTACGGGAGCTATGTATCACGACATCGGGAAGATGCTGAATCCGGCTTTCTTTACCGAAAATCAGTCGGGTGTGAATCCTCATGACCAGTTGAGCTACAAGCAGAGCGCACAGGTTGTAATCAGTCACGTGACCGATGGCATGAAACTGGCCGACAAGCACGATCTTCCACAAGTAATAAAAGATTTTATCTGTACTCATCACGGAAAAGGTTTGACTAAGTATTTCTATATTTCATATCAGAACGAACATCCCGGAGAAGAAGTAGACAAGGAAGCCTTCCGTTATCCAGGGCCCAATCCTTTTACAAAGGAACAGGCCATTCTGATGATGGCAGACTCGGTAGAAGCAGCTTCACGAAGTCTGGCTGAGTACACAGAAGAAAGCATCTCTGCTTTGGTGGAAAAGATTATCGACAGTCAGGTACAGGACGGGTACTTCAAGGAATGTCCGATTACGTTTAAGGATATCGCTACCGTGAAAGCCGTGTTTAAGGAAAAACTGAAAACGATGTATCATACTCGCATCAGTTATCCGGAATTGAAGAAATAGGCAGTTAGGAAATAAGAAAAGCCACAGAGTAAAATATTCTGTGGCTTTTCTGTATCTCTTATTTTATTTTAGGTTTTAATTCGTCTGGAGAGTCTTTCGTGTACAACATCGGTGAACCTGCGACCTTTGTAAATAACTCTTGAACCTGCTGAATTTCCACTCTTTGTTCAGGATGAAAATCATCAGAATTCATGTAATCAAGTATTGATTTCTTTAATTGGCGGGCTACTATTCGTTTTTCCGGTGCACTATCCAAATCCAATGTGGTCATAATCAGTTTGCCATTTAATACATTGGCTTCGAACAACACCCCGATTTTACGACTGATAAACCACGTATCAATACTTTGGATAAGTGGCTGGAAGTCTTTCCCGAAATCAGAAAATTGCATGATTGGTGCACGGTTCAATAATTCCCACCATTGCAGGTTGCTATGATATTCGGTCGGGAACTTCTGGAAAAGAGGATGATGAGGGTTAAGCAGGATACCGGTAGTATGGGGTGGGCGCATCTTGAACCAGGAAGTGTTCCAGAATACCGGGGTAAAGTACTGTACGACTTCTTTGCCATATGTTACTTTCTTTCCTGCCTTGATAAGCACTTTTCCTCCCTTTTCCAGTATTTTACGTGCTTTGTTGTCTAGTGTGTCTGTCTGATATATGGTTTCATCAGATGCGAAGTCCACGCTTTCAGGATATACCCAGAAATCCCAGTCATTAACTGCGTCTGTTCCTTCCACTTGTACCTCTATATTAAGTTTCATAGCCGATGGAATATCTTTCAACGGAAAATCAACCTGTCCGATATGATTCAGGTTACCGATTGGAATATCCGTCTGACCGATGACACCGTGTGAATAGACTTTTCCGTATGCATCAGTTATGCGGTAGCATACTTTTGCTGCCTGAAGCGGTTCTGCTCCGAAATGAGCGATCTCTATATTGGCATGAAACGTTTCGTTAGTGGTATATACGAACTTTTCTGTGCGCAAGAGCGGGACAGTCGGCGCACAAAACCGGCGCCATTCTTCGGCATTTATATAACCTTTTTCTTCAAAGAAGACATCCAGAATACCTACTAGTGCCGTACCTTGTCCGGAATAGTCATTCAGAGCCAGCAACTGGAATCCTGCATAGTCTGGGGTACGCAGGGTACGCTCGATTTCATGTTTATAGCATAGTGCCTGTAATTTTCCTGAAGCCATCATGAAATCTTGCCCTTTGCCTTCCATGCCGTGCGTGTGTAGAAGGTGTTGGAATATTTCAAAGTTTCCTGCTTTGTTGACTCCCGTATATTTTTTGATTTCATTGAAATTGGGGAATACACACCATTGTCCGGTTTCGTGTGAAACGAACGGTTGTTTAACCGTATCAAGATACTCTCTGAAGTCAGTCATCGTTTCCGGACGCTTGCTTTTCCAGTTCAATCCTCTTACTCCAGCTTTTACGTGGTACTGGCTTTTAGGTTGCCATGCCCATCCTCCACCTACGGAAGCACCGGTATATACCCGGCGTGAATCTTTGGCTTTCCAATAGTCCACAAAGCGAGAAACCCATGGAACCCAGCCCCCTGAGGGCTCATTTCCACAAGCCAGCATGCAGAAAGAGGCGTAGTTCCCGTATCTTTGTGTCATACGGATAGTTTCTTCCAGTAGGTATTTGTCAATGTATTGTCCTTGTCCCAGACGGACGTCATGGTTGGGCCAGCTTGGTCCCTCTGGTTGCAGATAAAAACCTACGCGGTCGGCAGCTTTAAAGGCTGCTTCCGGCGGACAATAAGAGTGAAACCGCATGTGATTGAGACCATAGTTCCGACAGATGCGGAATACACGCTCCCAGCTTTCTACATCCATTGGAGGATAGCCAGTCAGCGGAAAGTCGCAATTCTCTACGGTACCTCGCAGCATGGTTCTTCTTCCATTTACATAAAACCAGCGTCCCTGGATTGTGAATGTACGCATACCAAATTCTACTTCTCGTGTGTCACTCTGATTTGCTTGTGTAAGCGTGGCTGTCAATTTATAGAGTGTCGGATGAAATTCGTCCCATAATTGTACATCTTTTCCCATGGGCAAGACCATCTCAAGGGTATCCTTTAAGTCGTTTTTGGAGAAGGCTTGTGTGATTTCCGGTACATGATGAGGAATGCCACTGTTAAAACTTTCGGCCTTCAAGGAAAGTTTTACAGGACTTTTATGGCCTTGTATGACCATACGTACACGGGCCTGTTGTTTGTCGGGTTCCGGAAATACCTGAATGTCTTTAAAGGATATTTCAGGAAGAACATAGAGATACATGCGACCTACCACACCGTTCCAGTTTCCTTGCGTGTGGTCTGTGATGCTATGGGAGTTTTGACCTACCTTAGCACAACTGTCGTGATTGTCGATGCGTAGAGTAAGTGTTGATGTTCCGGGACGAACTGCTGCAGTAATATCATACTCATGAGGTGTACTCAGGCTGTTTTGCGAACCTATACGCTGGTTGTTTATCCAGACTGTTGTTTCAATATGTGGACGTTCCAGAAACAGCATCACGCGTTTGCCTTTCCAAGACGAAGGTATGTGTATTTCCCGTTTATACCAGGCAGCTCCTACATAACGTCGCTCAGGAGTAAGGAAGAAGGGAAACTTTACATTCCCTGTGCGTCGGAACATTTCCAGTTCCGGGTTATAATAGAAAGAACTGTCGTAAAGTGATCCTGTCCATTGGGTTTGCAATGAAGGGCGTTCTCCTTTCAGTTTTTCCGGCATAGAACCGGGCAGGTTGATTTTGTCGTTAAGAGGATGGGCGTACCATTTCTCGTCAATTCCTTTATTTTCTTTGTCAATCTGAAAAGACCATTCTCCAGCCAAATCAATGACATTCTGTGCATGAAGCAATTGGGTGATAAGCAGGAGATAAAAAACAAAAATGTGTTTTCTCATAAATACCAGTAACTATAAAAAAATTATCGAGGCAAATGTAAGGTTTGGTACTTACATATCCCTCGATAATTCTTCAAATAGCTGGAATATTGTGTATTTATACCTTAATCAATTTATATTTAGGCACAAGGGCTTTCATTACACACCATGCTATGAGGTAGGCTACGGCACAGATACAGAAAATGATGAAGTATCCGGCTTCTTTTCCTTCAAAACCTAAGAATACCATTTGGGTTTCTGCCGCATAGTCGAACAAGATTCCTGAGCACATATTGATGAGGAATGCTCCTACACCGCCTGCCATTCCTCCAATGCCGATGATGGTAGCTACGGCACTCTTTGGGAACATATCACTTCCTACAGAATAGATATTAGCTGACCATGACTGGTGGGCAGCTCCTGCGATACCGATGATGATAATCGGAAACCAATAAGAAATGTTACCCAATGGCTGTGCAAAAAGTGCGAATAACGGGAATACGGCAAAAATCAGCATAGCCTGCATGCGGGCTGCGTATGGATTCTTTCCTGTTTTGTTGATAATGATAGTAGGTAATTTACCTCCGTAAATGGAAAGCATGGTAATGGCATACAATACGAATATCAGCAACTGGGCTGTTGCGCTGTCTGAAGAGAATCCATATACGTCGGAGATATAGGCAGGGGTCCAGAAAAGGAAGAACCACCAGACTCCGTCTGTCAGGAATTTTCCAAAGATAATGGCCCAGGTCTGACGGAACTTGAAACATTGCCAGAGGGAGATTTTGGGCTCGTCTTCTGTGTGAACGTCTGCTTCCTCATTCTTTTTATCCTGCTGGATATAGGCAAGCTCGGCAGTATTTACCTGTGGGTTTTCTTGTGGCTTTTTGTACATGAACATCCAGAGTCCCATCCAGATAAATCCCAGTGCACCAATTACGATAAAAGCCATTTCCCATCCGTTACCTACACCAATACTTTTAAAATAGCTGGCAAGTGGGGGAATACTGACAGGGGCTATGAGGGCACCGATGGTAGATCCGGCATTAAAGATAGATGTCGCAAAGGCACGGTCTTTTTTGGGGAAGTATTCAGCGGTGACTTTAATGGCTGCGGGAAAGTTGCCCGATTCACCTACGGCCAGCACGATGCGTGCTGCAATGAAATAGTACACGCTGGTGATGGCAATGGTAGAAGTAAGTGCACCTGAAGCTGCAATCATTTCATTGACATCCTTAAGTCCCAGACTCATTTCTGTAGCCCATCCGCAAAGTGCGTGCAAGCAGGCGCCGAGCGACCAGATGGCAATGGCCCAGAGATATCCCTTTTTACTTCCCAGCCAGTCTACAAATCGTCCGGCAAAAAGGTTGGCAATGGCGTAGACAATTGAAAAGATAGCAGTAATAGTTCCGTAGTGTGTGTCTGTCCAGTGGAACTCCGGTGCAATAAAGTCTTTCCACGTAAGTGACAGAACTTGGCGGTCCAGATAATTGACCGCTGTGGCGAAAAAGAGCATAGAGCAAATAATCCATCGGTAGTTGCTCATTGTTTCGCTCGATGTTTTGGTTGTACTCATATATGATATTAGATTAGTTTGTTTTGGCACAAAGATAATTTTCTTACAAGCGAAAAGCCTGTAAATATTGGTGAAAAACCTGCATTAATTGGTCAGGTGTGTTTACAACCACAATGAAATGACAAATTCCACATACTTGGCAGATTCTTGGTTTAAGAAATTCTGTGTAAGTCTGTGGAATTTGTGTATTAGGATATACCCCCGATAGGGAAGTATGTGTTATTTCATTTCAGTGTATTTAATTTTGTCCATGTCTCCGTAGTCAAGGTTCTCACCTGCCATACCCCAGATGAACATGTAGTTGCTTGTTCCGGCTGCAGCGTGGATAGACCATTCCGGTGACATGATAGCCTGTTCGTTGGCAAGCCATACCAGGCGTTCTTCCTGCGGTTCTCCCATCAGGTGGCAAATCATGTTACCTTCAGGCACGTTGAAATAGAAATAAGCTTCGATACGACGGCTGTGAGTGTGAGCAGGCATGGTGTTCCATACGCTTCCTGGCTTCAACTCTGTCAGACCCATCTGCAACTGGCAAGGACCTTCCTGCAGTACGTTCTTTACAATCAGCTGGTTGATGACACGGTCGTTACTTTCTTCCATCTTTCCGGCAGCCATTGAGTTAGCTTTCAAAGAACCCTTGCGTCCATCGATGGTAATCCACTGAGTCTTGTATTCCTTGTGTGCAATGGCAGAGTTGATGTAGAACTTAGCCGGTTTGCTGGCATCCTTGCTCTTGAAAGTTACTTTCTGGTTGCCACGTCCTACGTAGAGAGCTTCCTTGAATTTCAACTCATATTCCTTTCCGTCTACAGTTACGATACCGTCGCCACCGATGTTGATGACACCTAATTCACGGTTAAACAAGAAGTAAGGAGCTTTCAGCGGATCGATAGTGTCCAGTGATAATTCTTTATTTACCGGCATTGCACCACCAAAGATGAAACGATCGTACATAGAGTAAGTTACGTTGATCTCATCAGCTACCAACACTTTCTCCATCATAAAGCTGCTGCGCAGTCTCTGTGTGTCGTATGTCTTTACGTCTTGCGGATTGCATGCAGTCTGCATCCGGTAGTTAACCTGAGCATTAGCAGAAAGAGCTGCTACGCCCAGCATCATAGCCATAGCTAATTTTTTCATAAGCGTTTGTTTATTTATTGGTTTTTATTCTTCAATGTGTTTTGCTTCCTTGATAATGCGGCGACGGTTGTAGATAGCCATTGCCAGTGTGAGGATAACCAGTATGCTTGAACCCACAATCTTGAAGTTGTAGACCGCATGGAATATCACCCATGAGAAGATACTGGAGGCAAAGTCAAGTGCACCTCCCTGGAATCCTTCCGGAATCTGTACGGCCGGATCGTTTGTTCTGACAAACACATCCTGCGCAGCTTGTGTAAAGAATGGAGCCAAGTCTGTTACGAAATACAGGCCTACAATCAGTGCAACCAAACCAATCAGGAAGGTTTTCAGTACGTTACCTTTTGTAATAGGTAGTACGGCAGGGAACAAGTAGAACATACCGGCCAATGAAGCTAACGGTAAGAACTGGTTGTTGGGTAATACTACTGACAGGAACAAAGCTACGGGAATGAGCAGCAAAGAAACCACCAGCGTAGTCGGGTGACCAATTACCAGTGCCGGGCTCATACCGATGTTGAGGCTTGCGCTGTTTTTGAATTTGCGGGCAATCAGTTCACGGGTTGCATCAGAAATCGGACGCAAACCTTCGATAAATAAAGAAGTGATACGTGGAATAAGCTCCATTACTGCTCCCATTTTGATACCCAATCCTAAAATAGCCGGAATTCCGTCAACTAGTTCCTGGCTGTTTTTGCAGGCCAGAGCACCGATACCACAACCTACTACTACTCCAAGGAACAGAGGTTCTCCCATGATACCGAACTTTCTTTTCATGCCTTCTGCATCGATGTTCAGTTTATCGAATCCTGGAATCATATCCAAGGCTTTATTGATAACAAGGGCGAAAGGAACGAATCCCTGACAGAAGGGCTGTGGAATAGAGATACCGTCCATTTTATCGTAATATGACTGGAACTGCTTGCAAGTCAGGTCGGCCATAATCAGGGTGATGATGTAACAGATAATTGCAGAGAAGAATCCCCACCAGATATTTTCTGTCGCAAAATAAACTACTGCTCCAATGAAAGCAAAATGCCAGTAGTTCCATAAGTCGATGTTAACAGTTTTGGTCGTTTTAGTCAGTAGCATGACAATGTTTACTCCCAAACATACAGGGATGATGAATGCACCGACAGAAGTGTTATAAGCTACCGAAGCTGCAGCAGGCCATCCCATGTCAAAGATACCCAGTTTCAGTCCGTAGATTTCCGTTACCTTTTTCAACGGCTCTCCCAAACTGCTGGTCAAAAGAGCTGTTACAACAGAAAGTCCGACGAATCCGACTCCGACCAGCAAACCGCTTTTCAGTGCCTTGCCGAAGTTAATTCCGATACATACTCCCAGAATGGTAAACAGAATAGGCATCATCACGGCTGCTCCGAGCCCGATGATATAGCTAAATACTTGTTCCATGTCTTTTCTTTTGTCCTTTAAAAATGTGGATTTAGGTTAAAAATAAATGATTTCGACCCAAAAGTACAGCCTTTTATTCTAATTTCCAATTGAAAATCCGTTATTTTCGAAACTTTGCTGATTTAATAACATTTTTTTCGTTTACGCACACGGATAGACTTTCTCTAAGAAACCTTGTTTGATTTGTTTCAATTTGAAGAAGGAGAGATTTCTGACCAGAAAATAAAAAGAGTTAAAAATATAATTGAAATGTAAAAGGAGAAAAGTAAGAAACGTAGAAGGAATTTTTTATTCAGCTTGGGGCGCTTTTTATATTTCTTTGCTCGGAAACGTACGTCTCTCAATGCAGAACCCTACGTTTCCGGTGAGGGAAACATTGGGTTTTGCATTGAGAAACATAGTAAAGTAATGAAGGGTTTGCCAATAAACTACGTGGCATATTTAATTTATCCCTTTACTCATTTGCTGTTTCTTGAATAAAAATTTTGCCGTTTTTCTTTTCCACTGCAATCTGGCTACCCTCTGGATTCAGGTTGAAGGGAGTAATTTCATCGGTGTGATTGTCTACCACCATCAGTGTGCTTTCTTCTGCAAAACGTTTCACTTGAAATTTGACGGAGCTCTTCCCGATATTTGAATTAAATAGCAGACTGTCATTAATATAAATTGAAAGGCTGTCTCCTGTGAAAGAATCTGTTATTTCTACTGTATAAATTCCGGCAAATGCTTTTTCCTTGTCATTACTCTTAGACTGGTTGCGAAAGCCCAGATACAAGAAAAGGCATACGATAAAGAATACCCCGAAGGCCAGTATTCCGTTTCCTATCATGAATTGTTTGTTGCTGTTGATACTTTTATTGTTCATAATTAAGGTAGTTATAAAGTATATTCCCCTGCAAAGTAAGTTATTTTCAGTTTGTTTATCGTGTATGTTATAATTTTTTTTCTACATTTGTCACGGAATTATATAAAAACGGAATACAGAATATCATGCAAAATAACCTGGTCATAGTGGAGTCTCCGGCAAAAGCTAAGACGATTGAAAAGTTTTTGGGGGAGGGTTATAAAGTATTGTCAAGTTATGGTCATATCCGTGACTTGAAGCAAAAAGCGTTCAGTATTGATATAAAAGATCATTTCAATCCGATTTATGAAATACCGGAAGATAAGAAAAAACTGGTGGCAGAGTTGAAAGAAGAAGCTGCCAAGGCCGACATGGTGTGGCTCGCATCCGATGAGGACCGTGAAGGAGAAGCTATTTCCTGGCACTTGTTTGAGGTATTAAATCTGGATCCTGAAAAGACACGACGGATTGTATTCCATGAAATTACGAAGACGGCTATATTGAAGGCTATAGAGCATCCGCGTCATATCAACATTGATTTGGTCAATGCCCAGCAGGCTCGTCGTGTACTCGACCGCATTGTGGGATTTGAACTTTCACCGGTGCTCTGGCGTAAAATCAAGCCAGCTCTTTCGGCTGGACGAGTACAGTCGGTTGCCGTACGTCTGATTGTAGAGCGCGAGCGTGAAATCAATGCGTTTACTTGTGAAGCTTCTTATAAAGTAGTTGCTATATTTAAGGACGCAGAAGGGGCGGTGGTTCGTGCTACGCTCGGGAAACGATTCAAAACAAAAGAAGAGGCACAGCGTTTCCTTGAGAAATGTAAGGATGCTACCTTTAAAATAAAAGATATTACTACACGGCCGGTTAAAAAGTCGCCGGCACCTCCTTTTACCACTTCCACACTCCAGCAGGAAGCTGCCCGTAAGCTTGGGTATACCGTGGCACAGACCATGATGATTGCGCAGCGTCTGTACGAAAGCGGATTGATTACTTACATGCGTACCGACTCGGTAAATCTTTCTGAACTGGCCTTGTCTACAAGCCGGGATACCATTCTTTCTCTGATGGGTGAGCGCTATGTACATACACGTCAGTATGCCACAAAAACCAAAGGAGCTCAGGAAGCGCATGAGGCAATTCGCCCGACATATATGTCAAATGAATCTATTGAAGGAAGTTCACAGGAGGTACGTTTGTATGAATTGATATGGAAACGCACGCTGGCTTCACAGATGGCCGATGCAGAATTGGAAAAGACGACAGCAACCATTTCGGTTAGTGGCTGTGAAGATGAATTCCAGGCTGTGGGCGAAGTAGTCACATTCGATGGCTTTTTGAAGGTCTACAAGGAGTCATTTGATGAGGATGTGGAACAGGAAGATGCCACTGGGCTTCCTAAAATGGAGGTTGGAGAGGTTCTGCAGCGTGAAGAAATTGCTGCTGTACAGCGTTTCAGTCAGGCTCCGGCACGTTATACAGAAGCTAGTCTGGTGCGTAAACTGGAGGAGCTGGGTATTGGCCGTCCGTCTACATACGCTCCTACGATTTCCACTATTCAGCAAAGAGGATATGTAGAGAAAGGTAACAAGGAAGGAGTGAAACGTGAGTATTCATTGTTGAAACTGACGGGAAAAGATATAAAGGAAACTGTACAGACGGAAATGAGCGGAAGTGAGAAATCCAAACTGATTCCTACCGATGTGGGTTGTGTGGTTAACGACTTCCTGATGCAGTATTTCCCGAAAATTATGGACTATAACTTTACGGCCAGCGTAGAAAAGGAATTCGACGAAGTGGCCGAAGGGGAAAAGAAGTGGACTGATTTGATGGAGGTGTTCTATGAGAACTTCCACCCGCTGGTAGAAACTACATTGGCTACGAAGACTGAACATAAAGTAGGTGAGCGTATGCTGGGAACTGATCCGAAGAGCGGTAAGCCCGTATCGGTGAAAATCGGACGTTTTGGACCAGTGGTACAGATTGGCTCTTCTGACGATGAAGAGAAGCCTAAATTTGCTCAGCTGAATAAGGAGCATTCACTGGAGACAATTACACTGGAAGAGGCACTTGATTTGTTTAAGTTACCGCGTGTGTTGGGTGAACTCGATGGAAATGCTGTTTCAGTAGGAGTTGGTCGTTTTGGTCCCTATGTGCGTCATGGTAATGAATATGTGTCTATCCCGAAGGAGATGGATCCGATGGCTGTAACTTTTGAAGAAGCCGTACAGATGTTGTCCGAGAAGAAAGAAAAAGAAGCACAGAAAATTATCAAGCAGTTCCCTGAGAATCCCGATATGCAGATTCTGAATGGTCGTTACGGACCTTACATTGCTTACCAGAAGAAAAATTATAAGATTCCTGAAAACGTGAATCCGGCAGACTTGAACTTGGATGCTTGTTTCAAGGTGATTGAATTGCAAGCTCAGAAAGCCGAGATGCGCAAGGCGAAAGGAGCAAAGGCGAAGGCAAAGAAATGAAAAGAGTTTTCCTGATTGGCTATATGGGTTCGGGAAAAACCACACTGGGCAAGGCTTACAGTGCAGCTACCGGACTACAGTTTGTCGACCTCGACTGGTATATCGAGGAACGTATGCATAAATCCATTTCCGACTTGTTTGCGGAAAGGGGAGAAGAAGGCTTCCGCTTGCTGGAGCAGAAGATGCTGCACGAGGCGGGAGAATTTGAGAATGTATTGATTGCATGCGGAGGAGGCACTCCTTGCTTTTTCGATAACATGGACTATATGAATCATACAGGCGAAACAGTATTTTTGGATGTATGTCCGGAAGTACTGTTCCGTCGTTTAAAGATAGCAAAGGCCAAGCGTCCGCTGTTGGCGAATAAAACGGACGAAGAGCTGATGCAGGTTATTACTTCTGCTTTGGAAAAAAGACTTCCTTATTATTCTAAGGCCAAATGGCGTTTCAACGCAGAAGAACTTGAAAGTTATGCACAGATTGACAGAGCGGTAAGCCGCTTGAATGAATTGATAAATTAAAGAAGTATAAATCTAGACTTTATGTAGTGAAATGAGAAAATGGCGTATTGAAGACTCTGAAGAGCTCTACAACATCACGGGGTGGGGCGTTTCATACTTTAGTATCAATGACAAAGGTCATGTGGTAGTAACTCCACGAAAAGACGGAGTAGCCGTCGATTTGAAGGAACTGGTAGACGAGTTGCAGTTGAGGGACGTAACCGCTCCTATGCTGGTACGTTTTCCGGATATTCTGGACAACCGGATTGAGAAAATCTCCAATTGCTTTACACAAGCTTCTGAAGAATATGGCTATCAGGCTCAAAACTTCATTATTTACCCGATTAAGGTAAATCAGATGAGACCGGTAGTGGAGGAAATTATCAGTCATGGAAAGAAATTTAATTTAGGACTGGAGGCCGGTTCAAAACCGGAACTTCATGCTGTAATTGCCATTAATACGGATTCAGATTCACTGATTATCTGCAACGGCTATAAGGATGAAAGCTATATTGAACTGGCTTTGCTGGCGCAGAAAATGGGTAAACGTATTTTCCTGGTGGTAGAAAAGTTGAACGAGCTTCGACTGATTGCCAAGATGGCCAAGCAGCTGAATGTACGTCCGAATATTGGTATTCGTATCAAATTAGCTTCTTCCGGTAGCGGAAAGTGGGAAGAAAGTGGAGGAGATGCCAGCAAGTTCGGATTGACTTCCAGTGAGTTGCTCGAGGCACTTGATTTTCTGGAAAAGAAAGAAATGCAAGATTGCCTGAAGCTGATTCATTTCCACATAGGTAGTCAGGTGACAAAGATACGTCGCATCAAGACTGCATTGCGCGAGGCTTCTCAGTTCTATGTGCAGTTGCATCAGCTAGGCTACCCGGTAGAATTCGTAGATATAGGTGGAGGGTTGGGAGTGGATTACGACGGTACCCGCTCTGCTAACAGTGAAAGTAGCGTGAACTATTCCATTCAGGAATATGTGAACGACTCTATTTCCATCATGGTGGATGCCAGCAACAAAAACAATATTCCTCATCCGAACATTATTACAGAAAGTGGCCGTTCACTGACTGCTCATCATTCGGTGTTGATTTTTGAGGTGCTGGAAACAGCTTCACTGCCTTCTATGGACGAAGACTTTGAGGTGAGTGCAGACGATCATGAACTCGTGCAGGAACTTTATCAGATTTGGGATAACCTGAATCAGAGCCGTATGCTGGAAGCATGGCATGATGCTCAGCAGATTCGTGAAGAATCGCTGGATTTGTTCAGTCACGGTATTGTCGATTTGAAGACACGTGCACAGATTGAACGTATGTACTGGTCGGTTACACGTGAAATAAATCAGATTGCATCGGGCTTGAAGCATGCACCGGATGAGTTTCGTAATTTGGACAAGCTGTTGGCTGATAAATATTTCTGTAACTTCTCTCTGTTCCAGTCGTTGCCGGATTCCTGGGCGATTGACCAGATTTTCCCTATCATGCCGATTCAGCGTCTGGATGAACGTCCTGACCGTACGGCTACTTTGCAGGATATTACTTGTGACTCGGATGGGAAGATTGCCAACTTCGTGACCAGCCGTAACGTGGCACACGACTTGCCTGTACATACCATCAAGGCAAAGGAATCGTATTATATCGGTGTGTTCCTGGTGGGAGCTTACCAGGAAATTCTGGGAGATATGCACAACTTGTTCGGCGATACTAATGCCGTACATGTTAGTGTGGATGAGAAAGGTTACAGCATTGACCAGGTGATTGATGGAGAAACCGTGGCCGAAGTACTCGACTACGTGCAGTATAACCCGAAGAAGCTGGTACGTACCTTGGAAACTTGGGTGACGAAGTCTGTGAAAGAAGGACGTATCTCGCTGGAGGAAGGAAAGGAATTCCTGGCAAATTATCGTTCCGGATTGTATGGATATACTTATCTGGAGTAATTTAAGAAAGCAGAATTATGAAAGAAAAACTGACAGTTATAAAAGTAGGAGGAAAAATCGTAGAGGAACCTGATACATTGAATCAGTTGCTCGATGATTTTTCATCTCTGTCTGGCTATAAGGTGCTGGTGCATGGAGGAGGTCGCTCTGCTACTCGTATTGCTTCACAGTTGGGAATTGAAAGCCAGATGGTAAATGGACGTCGTATTACCGATGCAGAAACCTTGAAGGTGGTAACGATGGTTTACGGCGGACTTGTCAACAAGAATATTGTGGCCGGTTTGCAGGCAAAAGGCGTGAATGCCGTAGGTCTGACAGGAGCAGATATGAATGTAATCCGTTCTGTGAAACGTCCGGTGAAAGACATCGATTACGGCTATGTAGGAGATGTAGAGAAAGTAGACGGAAAGGCCCTGGCTGACCTAATTCATCGTCAGATTGTACCAGTGATGGCACCATTGACGCATGACGGGAATGGAAATCTGCTGAATACGAATGCCGATACCATTGCCGGAGAAACCGCAAAGGCTTTGGCCGAGTATTTTGATGTGACATTGGTGTACTGCTTTGAAAAGAAAGGGGTGCTACGTGATGAGAATGATGATGACAGTGTAATTCCGGTGCTAACTCCCGATTTATTTAAACAGTATGTGGAGGAAGGAATCGTGCAAGGTGGTATGATTCCCAAGCTGGAAAATTCTTTTTCAGCCTTGGATGCCGGTGTGTCACAGGTCGTAATAACCTTAGCATCAGCTATTCATAAAGATTCCGGAACAATTATCAGAAAATAATTCAAAAAAAATGGCGGGTGGGTGTAACTTTTATGAAACTCACCCGTCATTAGTATAGAGAGCCATGCAAGAGATCAGTTTTCGTGACAATATTCTGCCGCTGAAAGATAAGTTTTTCAGGTTGGCCTTGCGTATTACGTTCGACCGGGCAGAGGCGGAAGATATTGTTCAGGATGCACTGATTAAGGTGTGGAACAAGCGTGACGAGTGGGGAGAGTTGGAATCCATAGAAGCCTATTGTCTGACAGTGGTTCGTAATTTAGCTATTGACCGAAGTCAGAAAAAAGAGGCTCAGAATCTGACCTTGACACCGGAAACGCAGGAAATGCCGGATGCACAGACTCCCGAAAGCCAGTTTGAACGGAACGAACAATTCCAGTTGGTACACAGGCTGGTGAATGAACTCCCGGAAAAGCAACGGACCATTGTTCAGCTTAGGGATATTGAAGGTAAGAGTTATAAGGAAATTGCTGATGTGTTGGGGATTACGGAAGAGCAAGTGAAAGTAAACCTTTTCAGAGCCCGACAACGCATCAAATTAAAATACAGTGAGATTAACGATTATGGACTATAAGTACATTGAACAACTTTTGGAACGCTACTGGAACTGTGAAACCTCAGTAGAGGAAGAACAGATTCTTCGGATTTTCTTTCAGCAGAAAGAACTTCCTGCTCATTTGCGTCGCTATCGTTCTTTGTTTACTTACCAGGAAGAAGCTGCCGAGATGAAACTGGGTGATGATTTTGACAAGCGTGTGCTTGCAGAAATTGAACGTCCGGTAGTAAAAGCCAGAAAGCTGACGCTTTATTCACGTTTTATGCCTCTGTTCAAGGCTGCGGCTATGATGTTGCTGCTTTTTACATTAGGAGGAGTAGTGAAACATGCGACAGACGAGGGAAGTTCCTCTGGTATTGTATATGTGCATGATCAGTTTAAGGACCGTCAGGCAAATCCACAGGTTGCCTATGAAGGTGATTCGGTGAAGACGCTGATTCGGGAGACATCTTCCAAGCCCAGACTGGAAGAAAACAGTAATAGATAGAACATTTTCATTTGCTTTTATATAAATAGTTAGTGCTTATTAAAACTTAAAACAACAACGAGGCTGTGAAGTTTCAATTCTCTCAAAATTAAATTACTAACTAAATAAAAAAGGATTACCGCGTGAGCAGTAGTCCTTTTTTATTTGGAATATTTCGCTATTTTTGCCGCAAAATTCAGATAAGAACACATGTTTACAGTTATTGGAGTTATGCTGGGGGGGATGTTGATAGGATTTCTCCTTCGCCGTCAGGAGTTTTCGTGGATTGGTAAAGTCATTACCTTGTTAATTTGGGCATTGTTGTTTCTGTTGGGAATAGAGGTCGGAGGTAATCGACAGATTGTAGAAGGACTTGGCACTTTGGGGGTAGAGGCTTTTGTGATTACATTAGCTTGTGTGCTGGGCAGCTGTATTCTAGCCTGGGGATTATGGTACTTACTGTATAAAAAGAAAGGAGAAAAGGCATGAAAGGAAGTTTGATTATTATTGGCTTTTTTATTCTGGGCACATTGTGTGGCCTTTTTCATCTGATTCCTTTTGATATAAGTAAAAGTAATATCAGTTTCTATGCTTTATGCGCCCTGATGTTTAGTGTAGGATTGAGTGTGGGACATGATCCGCAGACATTGAAGAACTTTCGTTCGCTGAATCCACGTCTGATCTTTCTTCCAGTAGCTACTATATTGGGCACTGTTTCTGCCGCAGCTCTGGTAAGCTTAATGCTTCCTCATCGCAGTGCTTCTGATTGTATGGCTGTGGGAGCAGGGTTCGGATATTATTCTCTTTCCAGTATTTTTATTACGCAGTATAAGGGACCGGAGCTGGGTACCATTGCTTTGCTTTCCAACATTATGCGTGAGATTATTACTTTACTTTGCGCTCCTCTGCTGGTGCGTTGGTTTGGTAATCTGGCCCCTATATCGGCTGGGGGAGCTACTACTATGGATACTACGTTGCCTATCATTACTCGTTGCTCAGGGCAGCAGTTTGTGGTAGTCGCCATATTTCATGGCTTTGTGACAGATTTCAGTGTGCCGTTTCTGGTCACATTCTTTTGTTCTATTTGATGAATCGTCTTTTAGGAATAAAATACGGCCCTCGACGTAAGATGATTAATTTCTTCGTTGAGGGCCGTATTGTTATGAATGAGATAGAAGATTAATCTTGGTAATAGACTCTTTTTACACGGTTTGACACGCTGGTCAGGATTTCATACGGAATCGTTTCCAGTATATCGGAAAGTACTGTTACCGGGAGGTCATCGCCGAAGATAATGGCCTTGTCACCTTCCTTACAATCAATATCTGTTACATCAATCATACATACATCCATGCAGATATTTCCTACGTAGGGGGCTTTCTGTCCGTTCACCAGACAGTAAGCATGTCCGTTACCCAGATGGCGGTTTAATCCGTCGGCATATCCGATGGGGATAGCTGCAATGCGTGAATCACGTGTCAGTACACCTTTACGGCTGTAGCCTACAGTTTCATCTGCCGGTACCTCGTGGATTTGCAGGATAGTTGTCTTTAGGGTTGTGACATTGTGCAGCATCTTGTTGGTAAACGGATCTACTCCGTATAATCCGATTCCCAGGCGGACCATGTCGAGTTGTGCACCCGGATAACGCTCAATACCTGCTGTGTTACAGATATGGCGAATAATTTTGTGCTTGAAACCTTCCTGAAGCGTGGTCGAAGCAGCTTCGAAGGTTTCTATCTGATGGCGTGTGAAGGCATCAAAGCGTTCTGCATCACTGCCTACTAGGTGAGAGAATACGGAACGAGGGATGACTGCACTCTGTTTCTGGAGGCGCTGTACGAGTTGCGGGATTTCGTTTGGAGCAAATCCTAACCGGTGCATACCTGTTTCAATCTTGATATGAATCGGGAAATTGCTGACTCCTTCACGTTCCGCAGCTTTGATAAGTTCCTCCAATAGATGGAAACTGTATACTTCTGGTTCTAGACGATAATCAAACATCGTTTTGAAAGCCGTGATTTCCGGATTCATGATGATGATGGAACTGTTGATACCTGCTTTACGCAAATCGGCTCCTTCATCGGCCACAGCCACAGCCAGATAGTCTACTCGCTGGTCTTCCAGTGTCTTGGCAATTTCAAATGAACCGGCCCCATAAGCTGAGGCTTTTACCATACAAACGATTTTAGTCTCCGGTTTCAGCTTGTTACGGTAGTAGTTCAGGTTGTCTACCAGTGCATTCAGGTTGATTTCCAGAATGGTTTCGTGTACCTTCAGTTCCAACGCATCTGTAATGTCATCAAAGTGGAATACACGTGCCCCTTTTATCAGAATATCTTCGTTATGCAACTGGTTCAGCAAACCGGAATTTAAAAGTTCGGAAGTATTGGCAAAAAAGTCTTTCTGTATTTCAAACCGATTGGCTGCAGCAGAGATTTCTTCGCCGACTCCGATAATATGGTCTACTTTCCGGCTATGCACCAGGTCGGCTACTTGTCTGTATAATAGTTTGCTTGTTTGTCCACTTTCCAGCATGTCCGACAGGATGAGTGTACGCTTCCGGTTCTTATCTTCCGAGCGTCTCATCATAAAATCGAGTGCGATATCGAGCGAGGCAAAGTCTGAATTATAACTGTCATTAATCAAGGTGCAACCGTTTTTACCTTCTTTTACCTCCAGTCGCATGGCTATGGGTTCCAGATGAAGCATGCGTTCAGCAATTGTTTCAGGGGGTACCATGAGATAAAGTGCTACGGCTAGACAGTTAAGTGAGTTCTCAATGGACGCATCGTCAATGAATGGGATACGGTATTCCTTGAAGAATCCTAAGTAGCGGTATTTGATGGTGGTTCCCGTATCGTCTTTCAGGATTTTCTCAATGAAAAGCGGGCGTTCGGAATCTTTGGTTGACCAGGCAATTTCACGGGCTGTGAACAGTGATTTGGTTACACAGCTGGTGATAAGTTCGTTGTCACCGTTGTACACAATCACGTCGCAGTCCTTGAACAACTGCAGTTTCTCCATACACTTGTCTTGTACGGAAGAGAAGTTTTCCTGATGTGCTCCTCCGATGTTGGTCAGAATACCGATGGTGGGTTGGATGATAGGACGTAATGCTTCCATCTCACCCATTTCGGAAATACCGGCTTCAAAAATACCCAATTCCGTATGTTCATTCATCAGCCATACGGAAAGAGGCACTCCGATTTGTGAATTATAGCTTCTTGGAGAACGGGTGATGGTACGGTCCGGACTTAGTATCTGGTATAACCATTCTTTTACCACAGTCTTTCCATTACTTCCCGTGATACCAATGACCGGCACCTGAAATTGTTCTCTGTGTTTGGATGCCAGACGTTGTAAGCTTTTCAGCGGGTTGGGTACAATCAGGAAATTGGCGTCAGTATATGATGAGGCCGCTTCCGGTATTTCGTTGACTACGAAATTACGTACCCCTTTCTGGTAAAGATCTGGGATATATTTATGTCCGTCATTGCGTTTTGTCTTTAAGGCAAAGAACAGCGTCTCTTCCGGAAAACACAATGACCGGCTGTCAGTTAGAATCCAGTCGATTGTAGAGGAGGTAGTTCCTATGCGTTGAGCTCCTAAAATGGAGGCTATTTCTTCAATTGTGCTTGACATAACTTTATTTCCTTTTGAACATCTAAGTACGGTAATTTTTCTTTTAAGTCCTCTATCTTTAACAGTATTTGACTTAAAAAGGTTTGGTAGGCTTCTGATTCGGGATTAAAAGGGCGGTGGGCTAGTCCCTGACGTATTTTATTCCACTCTTTCAGGAATGAGAGAGTAGAAGGTGTAAAATAACAACTACTGAAACACTCCCAGATATACTGAATGGCAAGCGGACTGGGATGCATCATATCGTCAGCGTAAAAACGATAATCCCGCAGTTCATCTATCGTAATCTCGTAAGAAGGGAAATAGTGGCAGAAGTCCGTCTGACGACAAATATGGTCAATTGCAATGAGTAAATTTGCCTTACTGAGCTGGTTGCCATGCAGACCGTCTTTGAGGTGACGTATCGGGCTGACAGTAAATAGACATTGCAGATTCGGGCGTACTGCTTTCAGCTCCTGTAATAAAGGTAAATATATGGCAGTTATTTCATCGGCACTGACCATCTTACGTTCAAATAACCGAGAAGGAAGCTTATGACAGTTTCCTATAATTTCTCCATTTTCTTTCCAGGTATAGACGAAGGATGAACCCCATGTGAAAATAATCCAGTCGGCTTGATTCAGATGCTCATGTCCTTGTTCGATGCGCTGATTGATTTTTTGTAGACAATCTTCCGCTTTGTGAGACGAAAAGGTACTGTGGTGCATCAGGCTGTACCATATTCCTTGCTCCTCACGTAAATCCTTTTCCCTGTAGAGGGCTTTTTTTAACAAGCATTGTATGGAAGTCGCTATTGACATGGGGTTATATAAAACCCCGAAAGGGTTCACGTCGCAACTGAATTTATGTTCGGCCAGCAAGTTTCCGATATGTTCGGAAAAACAGGAACCCCATATCATCAGCCGGTCAGTATGCTGAATTTTGGGGCCTTTGGCGGGTAGTTCAACTTTGGTTCTGAATTCCATGGCAAGAGAAAATTTACTGCAAATGTAAGTACATTATATATATTTATGCTATTTTTGTGCGATTAAAGTTAATGAGGAACAGGATGGAACAGACTACTTCATACGATTTGCTGAATAAGATAGATAGCCCAGAGGATTTACGGAAACTTTCTGTCGAAGCGCTGCCAGAGGTCTGTAATCAGCTTAGAAATAAGATTATAGATGAGTTGTCTCGTAATCCGGGACATTTTGGTTCCAGCTTGGGGGTGATAGAGTTGACCGTGGCTCTTCATTATGTGTATCAGACTCCTTACGATCGTATTGTTTGGGATGTAGGACATCAGGCATACGGACATAAGATTCTGACAGGCCGTCGTGACCGTTTCTGTACCAATCGTAAGTTGAATGGTATTTGTCCTTTCCCTTCTCCTGCAGAAAGTGAGTATGATACTTTTACGTGTGGACATGCGTCGAATTCTATTTCGGCTGCACTGGGTATGGCGGTAGCAGCTGCACGAAAAGGAGAAGATAACCGTCATGTGGTGGCTGTTATTGGCGACGGTTCCATGAGTGGCGGTCTGGCTTTTGAAGGATTGAACAACGCTTCTTCTACTCCCAATAATCTGCTGATTATCCTGAACGATAATAATATGGCCATCGACCGCAGTGTGGGTGGAATGAAGCAGTATTTATTGAATCTGCATACCTCCGAGGGATATAACCGGTTGAGAAATGCCTTATCGAGAAAGCTTTATCGCTGGGGAATTCTGAACGATGAACGGCGTAAGAGCCTGATACGTTTCAACAACAGCCTGAAGTCCATGCTGATGCAGCAGCAGAATATCTTTGAGGGACTGAATATCCGTTATTTCGGTCCGGTGGACGGACACGATGTCACTGCCTTGACAAAGGTCCTGAAGGAAATAAAGGATATGAAAGGGCCGAAGTTGCTGCACATACATACCCGTAAAGGAAAGGGCTTTAAACCAGCTGAAGAAGCAGCAACCTTGTGGCATGCACCCGGTATTTTTGACAAGGAGACGGGAGAACGTATCGTCTCGGATACAAGTGGTATGCCGCCGTTGTTTCAGGACGTATTTGGAAATACGCTGCTGGAGTTAGCCCGTAAGAATGAGAAAATTGTGGGGGTAACTCCCGCCATGCCTTCCGGATGTTCCATGAATATTATGATGAAGGAAATGCCTGACCGTGTGTTTGACGTAGGAATTGCGGAAGGACATGCTGTAACTTTTTCTGGAGGAATGGCGAAAGACGGGCTTTTGCCTTTCTGTAATGTGTATTCTTCGTTCATGCAGCGTGCATACGATAATATAATTCATGATGTAGCTATTCAGAAGTTGAATGTGGTACTTTGTCTGGACCGTGCCGGATTGGTGGGTGAAGACGGACCAACGCATCATGGAGCCTTTGATATGGCCTATTTGCGGCCGATACCTAACCTGACAATTGCTTCTCCGTACGATGAACATGAGCTGCGAAAGCTGATGTACACGGCTCAGTTGCCCGATAAAGGACCTTTTGCCATCCGTTATCCTCGCGGACGAGGAGTACTGACAGATTGGGAATGTCCGCTGGAAGCTGTAGAAGTAGGTAAGGGACGTAAATTGAAAGACGGTAATGACTTGGCGGTGATTACGATTGGTCCGATCGGGAATAAAGCCGCAGCAGCTATTGCTTCTGCAGAAAAAGAGCTGGGATGTAGCATCGCACATTACGACTTGCGTTTCTTGAAACCGTTGGATGAAGATTTGCTGCATGAAGTAGGACAGAAATTTACGCGAGTACTGACCATAGAAGACGGAGTACGCAATGGCGGCATGGGAAGTGCTGTACTTGAATTCTTGTGTGACCATGGTTACAAACCGTGTGTGCAGCGATTGGGACTTCCCGATGCTTTTGTACAACATGGACCAGTCAATGATTTGTATGCTATTTGCGGTCTGGATGAAAAGGGGATATTTAGTTCAATTACACAGATAATGAATTTATGAAAATTATTATAGCTGGTGCAGGTGCCGTAGGAACTCACTTGGCAAAACTATTGTCGGGCGAAAAGCAGGATATTATCCTGATGGATGAAGACGAGAGCAAGTTGAGTGCTATGGGAAACAACCTGGACCTTATGACTGTCAATCTTTCGCCCACTTCGATTAATGGATTAAAAGAAGCCGGGGTAGCTGGGGCTGATTTGTTCATCGGAGTTATGCCTGATGAAAGTCGCAATATGACGGCCTGTATGCTGGCTACAAGTTTAGGGGCCAAGAAAACCGTGGCTCGTATTGACAACTATGAATATCTGCTGCCTAAGCATAAAGAGTTCTTTGCCAAGCTGGGGGTGCATTCGCTGATTTATCCAGAGATGCTGGCGGCCCGCGATATTGTGGATGCCGTAAAAATGAGCTGGATTCGTCAGTGGTGGGAATTTGCCGGAGGAGCATTGGTCTTGTTAGGAACTAAAATGCGCGAAAAGGCAGAAATCCTGAATGTTCCTTTACATGAACTGGGAGGAAGAAACATTCCTTTCCACATTGTAGCCATTAAGAGAGGAAACGAAACAATCATTCCACGTGGAGATGATGTGATAAAGTTGAATGACATTGTCTATTTTACCACGACGAAAAAGTACATTCCTTATATTCGTAAGATTTCCGGAAAAGAAAATGAAGCTGATGTCCGTAACGTGATGATTATGGGAGGAAGCCGCATAGCCGTACGTACAGTGCAATACATGCCCGATTACATGAAGGCCAAAATCATTGAGAGTAATATTGCCCGTTGCAATCGTCTGACCGAACTGGTAGATGATGGAGTAATGGTAATTAATGGCGACGGCCGTGACATTCAGCTGCTGATGGAGGAAGGTATAAAAAATACCGAAGCTTTTGTTGCTTTAACGGGTAATTCCGAAACCAATATTCTGGCTTGCTTGGCAGCTAAGCGAATGGGGGTAACCAAGACGGTGGCCGAAGTGGAGAATGTGGATTACATCAGTATGGCCGAGAGTTTGGATATTGGTACGGTAATCAATAAAAAGTTTATTGCTGCCAGTCATATTTACCAGATGATGTTGGATGCCGATGTCTCAAACGTAAAATGTCTGACTTTTGCCAATGCCGATGTGGCTGAGTTTACGGTCAAGCCGGGAGCAAAGA
This sequence comes from Phocaeicola sp. ICN-14070, assembly GCF_037892625.1. Classification (NCBI taxonomy): domain Bacteria; kingdom Pseudomonadati; phylum Bacteroidota; class Bacteroidia; order Bacteroidales; family Bacteroidaceae; genus Phocaeicola; species Phocaeicola sp. ICN-14070. Next base: position 29,920 of record NZ_JBBKBF010000039.1, read on the forward strand.
TAACCAAGCAGCCGGTGAAAGATTTAGGGTTGCCTAAGGGGGCGACAATCGGTGGATTGATTCGTAATGGAGAAGGTATTTTGGTAACTGGTAATACGATGATTCAGGAAAACGATCATGTTGTAGTTTTCTGTCTGGGAATGATGATTAAGAAACTAGAAAAATATTTTTAACAGCAAATAATTAGGCTGTAAAGGTAGACGATTGAGTCTGATTGCGTTAATCAAAAGAAAAAGACTATGGAATTGCGCTATCAGACTCAATCGTTTTTTGTTATGCTGGCCTGCTTATTCTTTTGGGCAGGATGTGGCTCTTATCAGGTAGAAGAAAGTGAAGAAACCGAAACATCTGGTCCGTACGGAGTTGATGTAACCTTGTCCAATGCCCAGCTGTTTACTTCGTTGTATCCCTTACATCTTTATTTTTTTGATTCTCAGGGAGCTGTTTCTTGGGAGGAGGAGGTCTTGAGCCAACCGGAATGGCCTGCACTTTCCATGCCGAAAGGGGAGTATGTGTTTTCGGTTATATCTGGCTTATCTTCAGGAGACTATCTTCCTCCGATGGCTTTGAACTCCAAGCAATTTCTAACTTTTTCTGAAGGAAATTATGCTAAAACCCCTTTGGTAATAGGGAAAAATGTGGTCAAATTGCAGAATGATGTAAAAGTATCGGTTTCTCTTTCCTATGCAGTAGCTGCTTTGTATTTATTTTTTGGGGGAGTTCCTGATGAGGCAATTTCGGTAGAAGCCCGTATTTCTCCTGTCAGTTCCGGAATATCTTTGGAGGGTGCATTGAGTAATGACGGACAGTTTGCTTCCATACCATGTGAAAAAGTAAAAGGAGTCTGGAAAGCCGGACCAATATATGTATTACCTTCAGAAGGCTTGCAGACTCATCTTTCTTTGAATATTCAAACTGCATCCGAGGAAACGGTATATGGCTATTTCTTTAATTATCCGTTGGAAGCCGGAAAGCCTTATCGTTTTATCAGTACGGGCGATGGGGAAATATCTTTGGAAGGAAACACTCAGATAGCCGGCTGGACACCGGAAGTATCGGAAGAGTTCCCCTTTGAGAATATGACAGAAGAAGGAGAGTGGGAAGAGCCGGATGCTCCTGATGGAGGAGAAGGTACGGAAGGCAACGAGGACGAAGATGACGGGCAAGATACAGAGGAGGATACCGACGTAATTGTTTCCGAAGTATTACCTGAATCAGAAACTGTTTGGGGACCTTTTTTCGTATGGAAGGTAGAATCTCTTTCCACGAATGAGGTATTGGCTACGCTTGTTTCTCCCCGACAATGGTTATTGAAAAAAGCAGAGGCCATATCTGTTTCTGAAGCTTATGAGGAGGATGGAATATCAGGCTGGAGAACTTTTACCACAGAAGAAGCCAAAGAATTCCGCGATCAGTATGATGATACGATTGTAGAACTTAGTGATATGTTGGCGGAAAACGGATTAGACCGTTTCAATAAGTATGATTGCCGCTATTTGTGCAATGACTTTAATTCTACCTTTTGCTTCTATAATACTCAAATTGTGAAATCTGGAGAAACCGTAGACTATGCCTTGCGTCTGGTGAAAAAAGTACGTGTAGAAAAAGCAAAATAAGGTACGAAAAATCCCGCCACAGAGCTCTCATGAGAGAGCATCTTGTGGCGGGATTCTTATTGTTTTAAATCAGATGCTGTGCTTCCAGTTCCTTGGCTACATTTTCCAGCTCCTGATACCATTCGTTACCGAATTTGCGAATCAATGGCTCTTTCAGAAATTTATAAACCGGCAGGTTCTCTTTCTTTCCCAACAAAACTGCGGCCTTACATACATCCCATCGGTGATAGTTGACTGCCTTATACGGGCCGTAATCTCCTATGCGTATCGGATACAGGTGGCAGGAAATCGGTTTGTAGAAGTTGCATTTCCCTTCCCGGTATGCTTTTTCGATGGCACAATAACAATAGCCTTTCTCATCGTAGCAGGTAAATACGCAGTCTTTTCCGTTGACGATAGAAGTAACCAGATCACCTTCTTCGTCTGTGTAGACTACCCCCTGACGTTTGATTACCTCCTGAGCTTCCGGAGCCAGATCGTCCCAGATTACGGGCAGCACTTCCTCCAGTTTCTCCACTTCTTCTAGTTCTACGGGTGCACCTGCATCCCCTTCAATACAGCATTCTCCTTTACAAGCGTGCAAGTCACATAGAAATTTTTCCCGGAATACATCCAGGCTTACTATTACGTCGTCAATCTGTACCATAAGTTTCTGTTTAGTGCGGCAAAGATACGAAAATCGGTGAATAACACAGGGATAACTTCTGCTGAAAATAAATGGCCACACTTGAAAAAAGCACTACCTTTGCAGTCCGAAAAAATAGAATGATTCATATATGCTGTTACCCTATTTACATAAAGACCTGATAGAAGCCGGTTGTGATGAGGCCGGTCGTGGTTGTCTGGCAGGAGCTGTCTATGCTGCAGCTGTCATTCTTCCTCCCGGATTTCAGAATGAAATGCTCAATGACTCCAAGAAACTGACGGAGAAACAGCGTTATGAATTGCGTACGGTAATCGAGAAAGAAGCTACAGCCTGGGCTGTAGGGGTAGTGACACCCGAGGAAATAGATAAGATTAATATCTTGAATGCTTCCTTTCTGGCCATGCACAGAGCCGTATCTCAGTTGCAGGTCACTCCTCAGCATCTGCTGATTGACGGGAACCGCTTCAATCCTTATCCGGGAATTCCGCATACCTCTATAGTGAAAGGAGACGGGAAGTATCTTTCCATAGCTGCTGCTTCCATTCTGGCAAAGACCTACCGTGATGATTACATGAACCGTCTGCATGAGGAATATCCCATGTACGACTGGAAGGGTAACAAAGGCTATCCCACCAAAAAACACCGGGCTGCCATTGCTGCCTACGGCACGACTCCTTATCATCGTATGAGCTTTAATTTGCTGGGCGACGGTCAGCTTTCCCTTGATTTTTGAAGTGTGGAAAAATAAAACAGCCTGTTAATAACCGGAGAAAGTTATTAACAAGCTGTTGAAAACTCTGTTTGTTTTTACACCGTACCCTGAATGGACAGGAAGAAAAAGATTCCTGTTCCCATCATCAGTATGCCAATCAGGGCATAAAACCAGCGTGCCTGTTTCCGTCCTACGTTTCTCACGATGAACTGTGTGTTCTGTGCCGTGAAAAACCAGTTCCAGTTGCAGATAGCCGCCAGTACAGACAAAAGTCCAACCAGGACAAATAGCCCTTGTATAAAATAGTGTATTCCCATTTTTATGCGTTATTCTCGTCGAAACGGACTGTGCGTGTACCGTCTTCTTTTTCTTCAATGTACACGTTTACTGCATTGCCCGGAAGCAGTTCCTCAATCAGTTCCGGCCATTCAATAAAGCAGAGAGCGCCACTGTAGAAATAATCTTCGTATCCCATGTCATACACTTCTTCCAGCTTTTTGATACGGTAGAAGTCAAAGTGGTAAATCAGTTCTCCGTTTTCATCTGAGCGGTATTCGTTGACAATGGCAAATGTCGGTGAGTTGATGACATCCGTTACGCCCAATTCTTCACATACGGCCTTGATGAATGTAGTCTTTCCGGCTCCCATTTTACCATAAAAGGCAAAGACCGTATTGTCTCCCATCGCTGCGATGAATTCTTTGGCAGCTTCATGGATATTGTCCAGTGAGTTGATTTTTATTTCCATAATACTGTGATTTTAACTTGATTCCGATATTCTTAATGAGCCGCTTTTTTGCGTAGCATGCAAATTAGCTTGGCTCCTACGTAAATTAAAATTGAGATGAATATGATTGCTGCCCCCGAAGGCACCCGAAGCTGGTAGGAAAGTAACAGACCTCCTAAACAGCCCACGTAACCAATGCCGACTGACAGCCAGATAATGCGCTTAAAACTATAGGTAAAGAGATTGGCCGTCATCTGCGGAAGCGTGAGCAGAGAAATAGCCAGTACAATACCTACCATACGTAAGCAAGCTACGATGGTCAGGGCGATGAAAGCCATGAGTGTATATTCGAAAGCATCCACAGGAATGCGCTGTGAACGGGCAAACTCCCGGTCAAAAGCAATGGCTGTGATAGGCCTTAGAAACAACGTAAAGAATAGAATAAGTGCTACGCTCAAGATAGCCAGCAGTGTAATGTCACTCCGGTTGATGGTCAGAATATTGCCGAACAGGAAGGACGACAGGTCGGGCGTGAATCCGGGAGCCAAGAAGCTGAAGATGATACCTACTGCCATACCAAATGTCCAGAATACCGCAATGGCAGAATCTTCCCGCATGTCACTGCGCTTGCTAAGCCATTCCACTCCGAAAGCTGACAGCACAGAGAATATGGCCGCACTTAAAATTGGGGAGATACCCGCATACAAGCCGATACCGATTCCTCCGAAAGAGGCATGCGTAATTCCTCCACTGATAAATACCAGTCGGCGGGTGACGATATACGTGCCTATAATTCCACAAGCAATGCTGGCAAACAGACTTCCCAGCAGGGCATGTTGGAAAAAAGTATAATGAAATAGTTCTAATACATTCATTGATGAATCGTAGCTTAGTGAAAACGACGTTCTCCGACAATCAGGAACAGTTCATCTTTCAGTTCGTCAGGGATTTCTATTCCGCGGAGTTGCAGGCTGCGGCACCATCCGGCTACCTCTTCCTCCTTCATGGTGTACATGATTTCCCGAAACTCATTGATTTCCTTTTCCGTGTAGTTGTCCGACGGATGTCCCTTGAAGCGGTCCAGTTCCTCATCGTCGTAATATTCTATTTGTTTGCTGACAGCTGCCAGCAGACTCTCTTTTTCACAGATTTGATGCTGTCCGCAGCATTCTTCGTCCACGGTTTTTATTTCGGGGGCTTCTTTCAGTTCCCCTCGTTCTATTTTCTTCTGGATAGATCGGTTATAAAAGAATCCGGCTATCAGTCCGAAAATGACTACTCCAATTAAAATAATGACAAGAATCCACATAATGAATCAGATTAAAGTTGGGTGATATGAAAACCTGCCGTCAGTAAATCATCCCAGAATCGGGGATAAGACTTGGATACGACGTGCGGATTACGGATGCGCAATGTACCATTACAAAGAGCAGCCGGTGCGAAAGCCATGGCCATGCGATGATCCTCATACGTATCGATGGCAGGCGATTCATCCGGAGTACATCGGGTACCATTCCATGAAAGTACAGAACCTTCACTTTCTTCCAGTACATAACCTAATTTACGCATTTCGGCAATTAAGGCAGCCATTCGGTCGGTTTCCTTGATTTTCAGACTTTGCAGGCCAGAGAAGCGGAATGGTATTCCCAACATGGCGCAAGTCACTACGAAGGTTTGTGCCAGATCAGGTTGATTTACGAAATTATATTCCATCCGGTCGGTATGCGGATGTGTTTTCTTTAGTGTCACGCTGTTTCCTTCTCTTTGCGTGCAGATACCCAACTGCTCAAACAACTCAGCCACTTTAGCATCCCCCTGCGGACTCTGTGCAAATAGTCCGGGAAGCGTTACGACGGCTTCATGCTTGGACAACGCCACGATTTCATACCAGTAGGAAGCCGCACTCCAGTCACTTTCCACGTAGTAAGGAATAGGATGGTAAGGGTGTGGAGCCACCTGCAAGGTATGGTCGGATGTCCATTCAGCTTTTGCCCCAAAATCTTTCATCACTTTCAGGGTCAGGTTGATATAAGGGCGTGAAATGATTTCTCCTTCCAGTTCCAGATTCAATCCGTGTGCCAGCATCGGTCCTATCATCAGCAAGGCCGAGATATATTGCGAACTGACATTTCCCGGAAGGCAGAGTGAATGTCCTTCCAGTGCCTTTCCCGTAATCTTTAACGGGGGATAACCTTCATTTTCCGTGTATTCAATCTGTGCACCCAGACTTCTCAGGGCATCTACTAAAATCTTGATAGGGCGTTGTCTCATCCGTTCGGTTCCAGTCAGTACATGTGTACCGGGAGTTACGGACAAATAAGCTGTCAGAAAGCGCATGGCCGTACCGGCAGCCATGATGTCAATCGTTTCCGGCATGTGTGTCAATGCTTCTATCATTACGCGCGTATCATCGCAGTCCGACAGGTTCTCCGGACGGCATGTACTGCCCGCCAGTGCATTGATGATAAGTGCCCTGTTGCAGATACTTTTAGAAGAAGGCAACTGAATACAAGTCTGTATGTCAGCCGGTGGGGTGATTTCTATACACTTCATGGTTTAATCAAATCTTTGTGACGCAAAGATACACAAAATTTTCATTCTGCTTTATGTGCATGACTGGCTATATACTCTCCCGGTTTCATTCCGAATTGTTTCTGGAAACATTTGCTGAAATAAGACGGATTATTGAATCCCACCATGTAGCTTACTTCATTAATACGGTACTGGTTTTCCAGCAAGAGGGAAGCTGCTTTCTTCAATCGGATAATCTGAATCATTTCATTTGGCGTTGTATTGGCCAGTCCCTTGATTTTCACAAATAATCCGGAACGGCTGATACACAGTTTTTCAGCTAAGAAGTCGACCGACAGTTCTTCGTTGTTCAGATTTTCTTCAATCAGGTGATTCATCTTCTCCAAAAATACCTTATCGTTCTGGTTGGCCGCAATGGAATTGATGGAAACCGTCGGCATTTGTGAGAATTTTTGTCGTAACTGCAAACGCAGTTCTAACAAATTCTTTATGCATGCTTCCAGGTATTGCAATGAGAACGGTTTCTCGATATAGGCATCTGCACCACAATTCATACTTGTAATCTTGGCTTCTGTATCGGTCTTTGCCGTAAGCAGGATAAACGGAATGTGACTGGTCAGTTGGTTGTTTCGTACCGCTTTACACAAATCAATTCCATTCATGTTCGGCATCATCCAGTCACTGATAATCAGGGCCACTTCCTGTTCCTTTAGCTTGTTGAGCGCATCCACCCCATCTACAGCCGTCGCAATGGTATAGCTGGTCTGGAAGTGAGAAGAGAGGAAGTTCAGCATGTCTTCATTATCATCCACAATCAGCATGATGGGAAGTACTTTTTGTGATGTGGCAGCTGTGTCATTCTGTTCAGGTATAATATCCTCTGGAATCGGATTGGTCGCCTGATTTTCTTCCTCTTCTGTCACTAGATTCTCTTGTTTTCTGGGAAGAGTGATAATGAACGAAGAACCTTTTCCCGGCTGAGAGGTCACGTTGACCTGACCATGGTGTGCTTCTACTATTCCCTTTACGATACTGAGTCCAATACCGGTTCCCGGTTTGTTCTCAGAAGCCTGATAGAAAGGTTTGAAAATTTTTTTCAGCTCCTCCTCGTTCATTCCTTTTCCATTGTCTTTTACTTCGATGGAAAAGGTCTGTCTTTCGGGATGTTCTTGAAAACGGACCTCAATCCTGCTTTGTGTATATTTGTTGGCGTTGGTCAACAGGTTGCTTAGCACCTTGGTAAGTGCTTCTTTATCTACATCCGCGTGGAAATGTTCATCAGGATAAGTGACGGAGAAGCTGACTCCATTTTGTTGAAGTGTTGGTGAGAAACGTTCACATACGGCCTGCATCAGCTCTTTGATGGACTGTGAAGTGAACTTCATTCGTATTTCTTTTTGTTCCACTTTCCGGAAATCCAGTAACTGATTTACCAGAAACAGCAATCGTTGGCTGTTACGGTCGATAATCTCCAGTTCTTGACGTTCGTTAATAGGAATATGAGTTGATTGCATGATTTTCTCCAGCGGTCCGATGATGAGTGATACCGGTGTACGTATTTCATGCGCAATCATGGTAAAGAAATTAATTTTAGCTTCGTGGATTTCTATTTCCTTTTTACTGTTCAGTTCGTCAATGGCTTTGGCATGCTTCTTTTCACTGCGTCGTATGACGTAGCGTAGCAAAAGTCCTAAAGCAAGCAGGAACAGCAGCACATAGCCAATCTTGAAAGGCAGAGACAGATAGAAGGGCGGATGCACAATGATACGGATGGAAGTACCTTCTTCGTTCCATATATTGTCATTGTTGGAGGCTTTCACTCTAAAGGTGTACGTACCTGCCGGAAGGTTGGTATAGGTAGTGCTGTGCTGTGAACCTACATAGTTCCAGCCTTTATCAAATCCTTCCAGCATGTAGGCATACTGATTTTTCTGTGGAGTGCAATAACTTAATGCGGCATAATTCAGGGTAATGACATTGTCTTTATAAGAAAGATGAATTTCTTTCAGATGGTCGATGGCTTCCGGTAATATGCCGTCTTTTTGTGTTTCAATTTTTTGGTTGAAAATTTCCAGGCTGGTCAGTACTACATTAGGCTTTTGTGTATTGAGCTTCAATTGGTGAGGATAGAAAGTATTAAAACCGTTGATGCTTCCGATATAGAATTCACCGTTGCGTGTTTTTAACGCAGAGGCCATGATGAATGCTTCACTTTGCAGCCCGTCGCTTTTAGTGAAAATCTGAGTCTCTTGTGTGGCTGGAGTATATTTCACCAGTCCTTTGGCAGTGGTAAGCCACAGACAGTCTTCTCCCTCTAAAATGGCATTGATGCATTCGTTGGGATGTCTAAGTGGTTGGTAAGTAAATACATCCTTAAGCGGATTATATAAGTATAACCCTTCGCTGGTTGCCACCCAGATTTCATTGTCTTTATTAATGCATAGATGGTTGACGGTTAGGCTATTGAAACCTTTTTCCAGACCATATTTTTCCCACTCCTTATTCTTTTGTGGAGAATATCGGAATAATCCTTTTCCTTGAGTTGCAATCCAAAAATTGCCTTTAGCATCCTCTGCAATCTCAATAACGAGTGCTTCCAGGTATTTGATTAGGGTAAAACGCTGTTTTTGGGCATCGTACTGACAAATTCCATTCATTGAACCTGTCCAGATTTGTCCTTGGCTATCTTTAAAAATAGAATAGATGCTATTTTCATCCAGACCATTTGTGGTATT
>NZ_JBBKBF010000040.1:0-38102 GCF_037892625.1 Phocaeicola sp. ICN-14070
GATAAGCTGTTTCCGCACGCCTTTCAGCCGCCGCATCTTGTTGATGAAGGCTTCCATGATGATGATGGTCACGACGGGGAACAGTTCGCGGTTTTCTTTAATCGAATCTATCTCGAAGACGATGAACCGCTTGCCGAGCAGGTCGATGTTCTCCGTGGAGTTGAGCAGGAAATCGTAACGCCCGCCCCGGTAATACTGCCGCATGGTGGTGAGCATGTTGTCGATGTTGAAGTCGGACTTCTCCACCTTGATGTCACGCTGTGCCAGTTCCTTGCGGTAGTCGTCACGCATATACTCGTAGAAGGTGTTGAACGACGGCACGATGCTACGGTCGGATTGGATGCGCTCAATATAGGCACTCACGGCACTGCCCAGCTCGCCGCTCTCCGTCTTTGTCACCTTGTCGTCCTCCGACTTCCAGAGCGTCAGCAACAGGGTCTTGATGCTGTCCTTCTTCTCCACGTCGAAGATGTAATCGTCGGTGTAGAACGGGTTGAAGCTGATGGGCTTATCTTCCGTGTAGGTGAAATACACACCGTCCGCTCCGCCTGTCTTGCGTCGGATCATGCCGCACAAGCCCTGATAGGAGTTTCCCGTGTCCACCAATACCACATGTGCGCCTTGCTCATAATATTGGCGCACGAGGTGGTTCATGAAGAAAGACTTGCCGCTGCCCGAAGGACCCAGCACGAACTTGTTGCGGTTGGTCGTGATACCTCGCTTCATGGGCAGGTCGGAGATGTCAAGGTGCAGCGGTTTTCCCGTGAGCCTGTCCACCATCTTGATGCCGAAGGGCGAGAGCGAGCTGCGGTAGTTGGTTTCCTCTGTGAACAGGCACACCGCCTGTTCGATGAAGGTGTGGAAACTCTCTTCCGCCGGGAAGTCCGCCGCATTGCCGGGTATCGCCGCCCAGTAGAGTGTCGGGCAGTCGATGGTGTTGTGGCGCGGCACGCATTCCATGCTTGCCAACTGGCTGCCCACGTCGTTCTTGATATGCTTCAGTTCCTCCGCATCGTCGCTCCACGCCATGACGTTGAAGTGTGCCCGTACCGAGGTCAGTCCGTAGGAATGGGCTTCGTTCAGGTATTGGTCTATCCACTCGCGGTTGATGCTGTTGCTCCTTGAATAGCGAGATAGCGACTGCATGTTACGGGCGGACTTCTCGAACTTCTGCAAGGTTTCCTCACTGTTGTCTATCAGCACATACTGGTTGTAGATATGGTTGCAGGAGAGCAGAAGCCCCACCGGGGAGGCGAATGACAGTCGGCAGTCACTCCGGTCGGTGGAGAGCTTCTCGTAACGGGTGTCGGTAGCCACCTTGCCCGGCAGGTCTTCCGCGTCGGAGAGGGTGTGCAGACACAGGCGGTTGTCGCCGATGCGCATCTCCCTTGCCGAAAGCTCGATGTCCTGCAAGGTGGTGTCACCTTCCGGCATGAGCGAGAAGTAGCGTTCAATAAGTCCCGTCTTTCCCTCAGTACCCACAATCTCATCGGTGGAGAGGCGGCGCAGCCTGACAAGCCCGCTGTCGTTCATGATGCGCTCGAACTGTTCGCAGGCTTCCAAGAACTTGGTCGTGGTTTCCCTGTCCAGCTCCTTCGGGATGATATGTCCCCGGCACAGCGTGCTGAAATTGCTCTGCATCCGGTTACGCTCCTTTGTTGTCTTGGTCAGGTAGAGGTAGCAGGTGTGTTTCAGGTACGGACGCTCGTTGAAGTGACGCTCGAAAGAGCGGCTTAAAAAGCTCATGTCGTCCTTCTGAAGCTCCGGTTTGTAGCGTTCCTTGATGAACCAGTCCTGTTTGTGGACGACGGAGTAGTCCGGCAGCACCTTGATAGCCTTGCACCAGCAACTGTGTATCGCCTCGTACTCCGCACCCGTCACGGTGTAAAGTTCCGGTAGTTCCACCTCGAAAGCCACCGTGATGTCGGCGTCCTTTGAGATGATGCAGCCATGCTCCACCGCTAAAAGTGGGAACCTGTTTTCCAGTGTTGTCATTTTCGATGTATTCCTCATTGTCTTTCTTCCTTTCGTTGTCGTTTGAACAGACGGGTTATCCGCCGCCGGTTGATAAGGTATCGGGGATGGCTCCGTGCCGCTCCTAATTTCATCAGCCCGTGTTCACCGTACCGGGCGTTCAGCGCGAAGGTCTGCCATACAAGGAGGGAGGACGATGCCGCGCCGAAGCCGATACATATCCACTGGTCGATACCGACCATGTAGAGGATGACGAACAGGACGAAGAGAGCCAGCAGACCTCCGCAGAAGATGAAGAGGTACTGTGCCTTCAAGCCCTTGAACTCTACCGGACGGCCGATACCCTTGTTGATTGGGTATTCAGCCATACATTATTTATTAAAGGAAGAATGAGCGCAGGATGGTGGCGGCAACAATCAGGAAGATGCACGCGCCGAACCACGAGGCGGCTGTCTTGCTGGTGTCGGGGTCGCCCGATGAAAACTTGCCGTACACTTTTACGCCCCCGATAAGCCCGACGACTGCACCGATGGCGTATATCAGTTTAGTTCCGGGGTCGAAATAAGAACTCACCATAGAGGTGGCTTCGTTGATGCCCGCGATGCCGTTTCCCTGCGCGAAAGCGGAGGCGGTTGCGGCGATGACAAGTGCCGCGGAGAGGATTGCTTTTCTGTTTTTCAAGATGTTCTTGTTCATAAACTGTTCTTGTTTTTTGCCGTCAAAAGGGTGGATGGTCCTTTGTCGGGCGGTTGATACTTTGTTTCTTTACTTTGGTTTTAGTGGATGCCCGTTTGTTTCCACGGACGTGGGCGTGTCCGTTGCGGATGGGGATGCGCCTTGCGTTTCCTCGCCGCGTGGGTTGATGTCATTCTTTCATGTTCATTTCTTTTATTGTTGTCATACATAGTTGCGAATGTCGAACTCCTCGATGTTGTCCGGCACGACGAACTCCTTTTCAGATTTCTTCAGCCGAATCTCGATAAGCCCCTTGATGCGGATGCCTATCTCCGAAGAGCCTTCCATCATTTTCTCGTACAACTCCGTGCCCTCCATGTCGGTGAACACCTTAGCCGCCTTTTCACGTTCCGCCTGTGTCGCGTCCGGGTTTTTGGCGGTCTTGCAGGCGTCGTCAATCTCGTCAAAGCTGCTGCCCGAAGCCCGTGGCGTGTCCGAGGCGTCCTCTTCCGGTTCGTCGTCCCCGTATCCCAGTTCCTCCGGCGGTATGCTCGTGAAGGTCTCATCGAGTTTTTCCTCCGGGACTTGTGCCGGGCGGGATGCGTTTCCCGTTTTTCCGTCGTCAAAAGTAGCCTCTTCCTCCGACAGCTCAATGCCTTTTTCAATAGTGGCGGCTTCTTGCGTCGGTATGGCAGCGGTTGTCCGGGTGGATGCCATCCTGAAACGGCTCTTGCCGATGATGTCCGCCTTTTCCGCAGGGACTTCCTCGTGTGCCGCTATGCGTTTAGCCTCATTCCCGTCCAGTGACCGCCATAATCCGACAATGCCCTTGAAGAAGCGGACAATCCGCGTGTCCATGATGCGCTCGTAAAGGAGCAGGAACAGGAACCAGAGGTTGCAGCCGACCGATACCGCCAGCAGAATGTCTGTCATGCTGATTGTGTAATTCATATCCTTCCGTTTTTGGTTAGAATACTGAATTGTAATTTCGGGCATAAAGGCTCTTTATCGCATCTTCGCACTGGTTGAAGTGGTGCGTCAGCACATGGTCGATGTAAGCGGACAGCGTAAGCCGGTCATGCCCGATTACACGGGTGATACGCATGATACGCTCGTGGTACTCCGGGCGCACATACGCCATCTTCCCCTCACGTGCCTTTACTTCCGGGTCGCGGATGAACAGGCGTTCATAGTCCTTCTCACTGCATTTGCCGCTTACCGGGACAGGCGACAGTATTTCCACACTCGCCTGCACTTGGGTAAACATACCTCCGCAGTCTTGCTGTGGTCTTTTTTCATTCGGTGTCATTTCTTTTTCCATTTTCAAATCAGATCTTCACGTTGTTTCTTGTACAGTTCGTTGATTCTCTCCTTGTGCTGTTCCAGATGCTGGCGCAGCACGGTATCCACATATCCGCCTACTGAGATTTCCCCTCCGGCGATGTCGTTCACGATTCTGAGGATCTTGCCGTGGACGTCACGGCTGATATAGACACATTGGCGGGTCTTTATCTCGTTGCGGCGCAGGAATAGCTCGTTGTAGTCCTCGTCCTGCCTTTTCCGGCGTCCACTTTCCCTCTGCGCTTTTTCCCGTGTTACGGGTTGCACAGGAGATGGTTCCGGTGCGGCGGTGTCCTCTTCGGTCGGTGCAGCTGCGGGTACTTCCTGTGCGGGGCGCAGTGTCCCGTCCTGTGTGCGCCGCCCGATGGAGGCTAACAGCAGTTCCTCGTCGATGCCTTCCGTGTTCACTTTCCTGCTGCCCATGCTCACTGCGGTCTGATGATGTCGCTTATCTCTTCGGAAAACTCCCGGATGCCACTCCCTTTCAGCAGTGCCGTGTCCATCGGGAAGATGGTGGAGCGGAAAACGCTCTTGCGCTCTTCCGAAAGGTCACGGCGGAACTTCTTGCTGTCGGGCAAGCGGGTGGAAAGTACCGGAAAGCCCATTTCGGCTATCACTTCCTCGTAGATGCCGTACAAGTCGTTCCTCTCCCTGCCGTCCACCATCGTCCAGAACAGATGCAGCCCCTTTGTTTTCGCCTGTCCGGTAGTCATCAGCCTGTCGCGGAACATCGTGACGAATTTCAGGGTACTCTCCACGACAAAGCGGTCGGCACTCAGCGGAGTGAAAATGTAGTCCATCTGCGAGAGCGTCTTTATCACGCCGTTGCTTCGGAGTGTGCCGGGCATGTCGAAGAACACCACGTCGGGTTTCACGTCCTCAGTGGCAATCATCCTCTCGGCATCGTCGAGGGCGTTCACCGCATTGCTTTTGACGATGGTGTAGGCGTTCTTTTTGATCCGGCGGAAATGGTCGCAAGCGAGAGCCTTGAAGTAGGTGCTGCTGTCGATAAGCCCCATTTCGTGTTCGCGCAGCCCGTGGATGCTGTGCTGCGGGTCGTCGCAGTCCACGACGGCGACATTGTAGCCTTTCACGTTGTGCAGGTAGCTGGCGGCAAGTGCCGTGACAGTGGATTTGCCGATGCCACCTTTCTGTGTTGCGAATGCAACGAAGATTTCCTTACTCATAGTTCCATTTATTTTAATTGTTGATGATTTGTTTTTCTGTTTCCATACGGATTTGGCTGTCGCACCATCCGCTTCCGTGACTACACACGCAGGCGGGTCGTCGCGTATCCGGTTCTGTGGTGAAGCGGTGCGTCGGACAAATGGTGATTGACGACATTGCGTCATGAAGTCATTGAATCCATACGTCACCGAATTGTCGGAGAACCGGGTTTCCGACGGTTCGGGTATCCGTTTCGGCAAGTATCCGAAGAAGCGGATTTCCGGGTATTTGAATGTTCCGTTTATCATATCTTCAAATCGTTCGTTTCTTGAATCATGCTGCAAATAAACAAGTATATTTTGGAACCTGTATCACTTCTCCGGCAAGTGGCGGCACGTTGCGCCGGTTGGCAGTCATTGACCGGGTCAAGCATCTGTCCGATACCGCTTTAAGGGCGTAACTTTGCACCCGGACAGCAGGGTTCGCCGATGACGCGCGGCCCGGAGTCCTGAAAGGTATTTTCCCAATCCGTCCCCTGACGGATTTTTATGTTCACCTGAACATAGCAAGATGTCTTTTCAGCCGCTCAAAATATTTTGAGCAGCCACGAAAAGCACTTGCCCTTGCAGGGGGCGGGCTTTCCCTCCGAAGTCGGGAAGCCTTTCAGAACTGCGGTGCTGTAATCCGAAGCGGCGGCTTATGCCGTCAATCCGCTAAATCCAAAGTAATATGAAAGAGAAAAGGAAAAGCAAATCAGGGAGAAATCCCAAACTTGATCCGGCGGTGTACCGGTACACCGTCCGTTTCAACGAGGAGGAACACAACCGTTTCCTCGCCATGTTCGGAAAATCGGGTGTCTATGCACGGTCTGTTTTCCTCAAAGCGCACTTCTTCGGGCAACCGTTCAAGGTGCTGAAGGTGGACAAGACGTTGGTGGACTATTACACCAAACTGTCGGATTTTCATGCACAATTCCGTGCCGTGGGTACGAATTACAACCAAGTCGTGAAGGAACTGAGGCTGCATTTTTCAGAGAAAAAGGCGATGGCGTTGCTCTACAAATTAGAGCAACACACCGTCGAACTCGTGAAACTGAGCCGCCGGATTGTGGAACTTTCAAGGGAAATGGAGGCAAAATGGTCGCAAAAATCAGTGTAGGAAGTTCGTTGTACGGCGCGATTGCCTACAACGGGGAGAAGATTAACGAGGCGCAGGGGCGGCTTCTCACCACCAACCGCATCTACAATGACGGTTCGGGAACGGTGGACATAGGCAAGGCGATGGAGGGTTTTCTCACCTTCCTGCCACCGCAGATGAAGATCGAGAAGCCGGTGGTGCATATCTCTCTCAACCCGCACCCGGAGGATGTGCTGACCGATATTGAGTTGCAGAATATCGCCCGCGAGTATCTGGAAAAACTCGGTTTCGGAAACCAGCCTTATCTTGTATTCAAGCACGAGGACATCGACCGCCACCACCTGCACATCGTGACGGTCAACGTGGACGAGAACGGGAAAAGGCTCAACCGGGATTTTCTCTACCGCCGCAGCGACCGTATCCGCAGGGAACTGGAACAGAAGTACGGATTGCATCCGGCAGAACGTAAAAATCAGAGATTGGATAATCCGTTGCGCAAGGTGGCCGCATCGGCAGGTGATGTGAAGAAGCAGGTAGGCAACACCGTGAAGGCTCTGAATGGGCAGTACCGTTTCCAGACGATGGGCGAATACCGTGCGCTCCTTTCCTTATATAATATGACGGTGGAGGAAGCGAGGGGCAACGTGCGCGGACGGGAGTATCACGGGCTGGTCTATTCCGTCACGGACGACAAGGGTAACAAGGTGGGCAACCCGTTCAAATCCTCGCTTTTCGGGAAGTCCGCAGGCTATGAAGCCGTACAGAAGAAGTTTGTCCGTTCCAAATCGGAAATCAAGGATAGGAAACTGGCAGACATGACGAAACGCACCGTCCTTTCCGTGCTGCAAGGCACTTATGACAAGGACAAATTTGTATCCCAACTCAAAGAGAAGGGCATCGACACCGTACTGCGCTACACAGAGGAAGGGCGCATCTATGGGGCTACCTTCATCGACCACCGCACGGGATGCGTGCTGAACGGTTCGCGCATGGGTAAGGAGCTTTCGGCGAATGCCTTGCAGGAACACTTCACCCTGCCATACGCCGGACAACCGCCGATACCGCTATCCATCCCTGTGGATGCTGCGGACAAGGCACACGGGCAGACCGCCTACGACAGTGAAGATATATCGGGCGGTATGGGCTTGCTCACTCCCGAAGGTCCGGCGGTAGATGCCGAGGAAGAGGCTTTCATCCGGGCGATGAAGCGCAAAAAGAAGAAAAAACGCAAGGGCTTGGGTATGTAATCAGAGTATCAACAATTAAAAAATCAATGTATGTCACAACAAGAAGACGATTTGAGGGCATTGGCGAAAATCATGGATTTTCTGCGTGCCGTGAGTATCATTTTAGTGGTCATGAACGTGTACTGGTTCTGCTACGAAGCCATCCGGCTGTGGGGCGTGAACATCGGCGTGGTGGACAAAATCCTTCTGAACTTCGACCGCACGGCGGGGCTGTTCCATTCCATTCTCTACACGAAGCTGTTTTCCGTCCTTTTGCTTGCCTTGTCCTGTCTGGGTACGAAGGGTGTCAAGGGTGAGAAAATCACTTGGGGGAGAATCTGGACAGCATTTGCCGTCGGGTTCGTGCTGTTTTTCCTGAACTGGTGGTTGCTGCCCCTGCCGCTGCCGCTTGAAGCGGTGACGGGACTGTATGTCCTTACCATTGGAACGGGCTATGTCTGCCTGTTGATGGGTGGTCTGTGGATGAGCCGCCTGTTGAAACACAATTTGATGGAGGATGTTTTCAACAACGAGAACGAGAGTTTCATGCAGGAAACGAGGCTTATCGAAAGCGAGTATTCGGTCAATCTGCCGACACGTTTCTATTACAGGAAACGCTGGAACAACGGTTGGATCAATGTAGTTAATCCCTTCCGTGCGTCCATCGTGTTGGGTACGCCGGGCAGCGGCAAGTCCTATGCCGTGGTAAACAATTTTATCAAGCAACAGATTGAAAAGGGCTTTAGTCAATACATCTACGATTTCAAGTATCCCGACCTATCTACTATTGCCTACAACCATTTGCTGAACCACCCGGACGGCTACAAGGTAAAGCCGAAGTTCTATGTGATCAACTTCGACGACCCGCGACGCTCTCATCGGTGCAATCCCATTCACCCGGATTTTATGGAAGATATTACGGATGCCTATGAGAGTGCCTACACAATAATGCTCAACCTCAATAAAACGTGGGTGCAAAAGCAGGGCGACTTCTTCGTGGAGTCACCTATCATTCTGTTTGCCAGTATTATCTGGTATCTCAAAATCTATCAGAACGGGAAGTTTTGCACGTTTCCCCATGCTATCGAGTTTCTGAACCGCCGTTACGAGGATATATTTCCGATACTGACCTCTTATCCGGAGCTGGAGAACTACCTTTCGCCGTTCATGGATGCGTGGCTTGGAGGGGCTGCGGAGCAGCTCATGGGTCAGATAGCGTCGGCAAAAATCCCGCTTTCGAGGATGATTTCACCGCAGCTCTACTGGGTGATGTCAGACAGCGAGTTTACGCTGGACATCAACAATCCCGAAGAGCCGAAAATCCTCTGCGTGGGTAACAATCCCGACCGTCAGAATATCTACGGTGCGGCACTCGGTCTGTATAATTCCCGTATCGTGAAGCTCATCAACAAGAAGGGGATGCTGAAGTCATCGGTCATCATCGACGAGTTGCCCACAATATACTTCAAAGGGTTGGACAATCTTATAGCTACCGCCCGAAGCAACAAGGTTGCCGTGTGTCTGGGCTTTCAGGATTTCAGCCAGTTAGTGCGTGACTACGGGGACAAAGAGGCGAAAGTGGTGATGAACACTGTCGGCAATATTTTCTCCGGTCAGGTGGTGGGGGAAACAGCCAAGACGCTCTCCGAGCGGTTCGGTAAGGTGTTGCAGAAACGGCAGTCCATCTCCATCAACCGGCAGGATGTTTCCACCTCCATCAACACGCAGATGGACGCGCTCATTCCACCGAGTAAGATTTCCGGGCTTACGCAGGGAATGTTTGTCGGTTCTGTATCCGACAACTTCAACGAGCGTATCGAGCAGAAGATTTTTCATTGCGAGATTGTGGTGGATGCCGAAAAGGTGAAACGGGAAGAAAGTGCCTACAAGAAAATTCCCGTCATTACAAACTTCACGGACGAGGACGGCAACGACCGCATGAAGGAAACGGTGCAGGCGAACTACCGGCGCATCAAGGAAGAGGTGAAGCAGATTGTGCAGGAGGAACTGGAGCGTATCAAAAACGATCCGGTGCTGTGTAAACTGCTACCAGATAATGAGACTGTCTAACAAGTCCCCAAAATTGAAAATTATCCCTATCGAAGTTTGAAGTGACCCCCAAAAGTTGGATACAATTTTTTTGGGGGGCACTTCAGTTCTGACGGGTAAAATCGTAAAATTCGGACTTGTTAGACAAATACTTACGCGGTTTCAACCTCAGGTACTGAATCTATCGAATTGACAAATTTAACCAATTGCGGATCTGAATCTTTTTGTATGAGGTTTCGGAGACTCTTTTTCAATTCATAAGCATCATCCCCTGCTGTATTTATTAAATCCATATAAAAATCTTTGTTTTGCAGAATCAATGAACGGCATGCCCCATCGGAAATTACAGGTTTCACTATTTTATCAATAACGTCTCCAGCTTGACTTTTCAAATTACCATGCGATCTAAGCCATGTTTCGAAAAATTGAAACTTTATTGCATTGATAGTCTTTTTACCGATGCAGAAATCATTTCTTATATCGGTAACTGTCGATTTAATTTTTCGTTTATCCAATCTTTCAACTATATTCTTGAAACAATTAGGGAAAGGATTCAAACTTTGAGTTCCAGAAGCAATATCCATCAGAATCTTTTTGCCAAATTCAGTCAAGTTATCTGGCAAGGATTTGATTTTAGCCAGTAAATGTTTTATTGCGACAAACCAATAATATGATGTATGTGCTGTTCTTTGGGCGTATAATGTATCAACACTTATTTCAGACAACGCTTCGAACGCTATTTTATTGATATGATCGGTCAGGACATTGCTTATTTTAGTGGTCAAATCGTAAAAAGATGCGTCAGGAATTACATCTTTAATATTGTTCTTAGTGATATACTTATCCAAATCGGTATTCCACTCTGCTAAATGCTCGATAAATACCTCATCCGTTACACCTATTCTGTTCTTAATATCTTCAAATTGGGGCAATATGTCTGAGAGCAATAATTTATAGCCAAGTTTATGATTTACCATGTATTGTAGTGTTTCATTTAATAGCGGTATATTCCATCCCACACTATTTACTAATAAGTCTCCATGATCCACATAATAGTCCATGAGTTCTGCAACATATTTTATATCTCCACCCTCTATTAAGGAAACGGAATGACCATGTGCCAATTGCATGGCGACTAAATCGTAATATCCAGACTCTTTAATGTTTCGGCCATCAGTTTCTAATTCAGAATGCAACTGATTTATGTAGGTTGAATCTAACGTTACAGGTAAAGGTCTTTCTTCGTCAGATGCCAATAAACGATAGGTTGTAAATATAGCCCCTATATTATCTTTATTTACATTCTGTTCATCAATGCAATTCGTGATCGCTTGCAAAAGCGTTGGAAACGTATAGGTAGAATTATCTTTTAACGTTTTTACAATATCTGCATGGTCGAAATTATCGGGTAGTAAGTTTGCCAAATAATTATCGAGCGCCTCCGAATTTGTTGCTACTTGATAATATTTATATGCTTTAGTTGTCGCGTTATCCCGATAGGCAGCATCTGTTGCATTTGCAGCTTGAATATAATCGATAAATGTATTTGGCTTGACTGTTTTTGCTTCAATCAATGACGTAAAATCGCACGCCAACTTATTTTGCGCAATAAACCTGTCTATTGCATCTAACGTTTTGAAATAGTCGCCGCCATTGAAGTCATTGAACCGAACTATCTTCTTATATAATTGAGCAATCACATGGTTTTGGCTTTCCGTGTCTAAATGCAACAGCAGTTCTTGGTATTCGACAGGGAACACCTGCTTCTCTATGGATTCTTTTAATTTCAATTGTGCTATTCTTTGCCATACACGCAGAATAACATCGCTCTTTCGAGTTAATTTATGCAAACAATGTATAATCTTATCGATAAGCGCATTGTCCATACATTGTATAACTTCTTCTAATACAGTGTCAAATTGTTTATTAGTCTCTGCATATTGATTTATGTCGTGGTCTTCTTCTCCGTTGATGCAGCCTTCAATATATTTTTTCAATGGAATTTGTCGAGCATCTTCAACATCGACACCATATACCAAAGCTGCAATTTCGCGTTGTGTTTGCAGATCATTGTTAATTATTGTTTGAATGCCATTCAGATAGTCGCCGGACAATATTTGTTCTACTGGATTTGCCAGAATATCCGTCTTCTTCAAACAGAACAATGCTATGTTTATCATCAAAATTTCGTTACACCACTCTTGTTTAAGAGCGACCATCTCATTGATATATGATATAATTTCCCTAACATTGGCATTAGGATTTACCAATCTGAATATCCGATTTATAGTTTCTTTCGCTTCATTTTCTGTTTCTCCAAATGCTTCAACAAACAGTTTGTTGAATATACTTCGATAGTCGGTAATAACAGGAGGAGCAACACGATAAACAATAGGGAAAGTTTTATTGATAAAATACTTGGTCAGTTGTTTCGTTTGTTCGTCGGTCTCATCTCCGAATGCACAAGCTAAATGTGTTTCATCGAAAGGAATAACAGCCCAAACATTTTCAAAACCGCTATCGGCGAAGAACGTATGGATAGAAGACCATAATTCTTTTACTTTTTCAGCGGGGAGACGATCCATGTTGTCAAAAACAAGGACTAATTTACGTTGTCCTTTTTCCTTGATAAAATCAGAAATGTCTTGCATCCATGTTTTGAACTCGTAAACCGTTGGTTCGTCTTCGCTCAAAGTCTCATAGCAAACGTCCTTTTCGACTTTATCTTGATAAATAGCTAACATATAACTCCATCCATATTTATGATCTTTGCTATATGCCCATTTCCAAACGCACAATGCAATAAGAACTGGCAGTGCAGCTATGATAATAGACAATAAAGAAAACCACCATGTTGTGGGTGTAGGTTTTACTGCATACGCAATAAATGTAAATATCGGAGTTAAAACTGCAACCAAAAATGCCGCAACCATACCATTACTGATAAGGGGATATTTTTCGGTTACGGTCTCCGTTTTACGGGCTAATAAATATTTCAGCTTTTCAGACCATGATACGGTTTTCGTACCTCCACCTTTGACTTTTATTGTTGCATTTCCAGATAGGATACCATCATCAATAAGTTTGCTTGTAAGCAATTCCAATATAGAGCGGCGTTGCAAGTCCTCTTGATGTCCCCATGCGTCATACTCAAAAAAGTAATAGTCGTCTGATAATTCACGTTCCAACATTTTAACCACGTTGGATTTTCCAGATCCCCAAATACCTTCGATGCCGATAATTCGAGGTAAAGTACATTCCTCATCCAATGAATCATTCTGACAAAAATGGCGAGCAATAGTTTTTGCCAACCTTTCTTGCGAACCTCCATCGAATTTGTCAATACCACACGGTTTATTTTGGATAAACCGCGGATATTGCTGTTTGGATTGTAGTTTTGTTTCCATATACGTAATTTATTGATTATACGAACTCCAAATAATTCTCCCGATTTACCACATGAAACTCGGCATAGGGATAGGCTTCTTGGAAGGCTTTCGGTGCGGCCGGCATTTTATTTCCCCACTTGAACTCCAAGGCGGTAAGACTGTCGGCACTCTCCTCAATCAGGTCGATTTCCTGTTTGTCGTAGGTGCGCCAGAAATAGAACTCCCTGTGCAGTCCCTCATTGAAGTTCGCTTTGCGCCGCTCTCCGATGATGTAGTTCTCCCACAGCGCACCGACATCCTGCCGAATGGCCAGCGGTGAGAAAGCCCCGATAATGGCATTGCGAATGCCGTTGTCGTAGAAGTACCACTTGCCAGCTTTTGTAACCTCCTTGCGTAGGTTACGCGAATAAGCCCCCAGACGATAGATAACGAAGACCTTTTCCAATAGGTCGAGGTATTTTTCAACGGTCGTCTTGCTCATGCCGAGTTGTTTACCTAACTCTTCGTAAGAAACTTCGCTGCCCAACTGAAAAGCTATCAATCGCAGTAGATCGCGCATCTTGCTCGAATTTTTTAAGCCGTCAATTGCTAAGATATCTTTAAGCAGGTATGCACCGACAATATCACGTAGGTAGTCTGTTTTACGTTCATAGTTCTCCATCATTACTACTTCGGGATAGGAACCGTAAATCAAGCGCGCTTCGAGGTTCTGGCGGGTTTCAAGTGCCGTTTCCGTCTGTGCGATTTCCCGTTGCGAGAATGGTGTAAGGAGAAATTGCGTACTGCGGCCGACCAACGGTTCACCAGTCTTATTCAGCAAATCGAATGACGAAGAACCACTTGCCAAGACACTTATTCCCGGTATTTCATCAACTATCAACTTCAGAATACTACCGATTTGTGGTATGTTCTGTGCCTCATCAATAGCCAGCAAATCAATACCATCCAATAAATGCCGATAATTGGCTATTGAGCGATTCTCCAATAGTGCTAATGTGTCGTAGTCTTCGCCGTTGAGCATCATCGTCCTACCTGAATAGTTGTCCACAATTTTACGCATCATTACCGTTTTACCAACACGGCGAGCACCAAAAATCAGTACTGCTTTATTGGGCGCGATTCGTGCTGTAATCTTCTCTTGAAGTATTCTATTTACTGTTTCCATACCTTATAAAATATAATGCAAAGATAATCATATTTTTTTAATTGGCGAATTTTACAAAAAAAACGGGCTATTAAATGGCGATTTTTACAACCACAATCTTATGGAAGTTGTTTCATTGTTTTTAGTAATGATATATGTTCATACTATGATGACTCAATAATTTACCAGACATACGTTTCTGAAATTTGTCCTTATAGGAATGAAAAACTCACATATATTGTGCTAATTAATATATAATTAAATGAAAATAAAAAGACAGGATACGAGTATTCCTGTCTTCTCATATGTAATGGATATTTTTTTATTTTCTCATCCGCTCCAACTCCTCATCACGCAACATTCTCTCGTTCAGTTTTTCCTGCATCCTGTCAATGAAATAGGTGCGGCTTTCGTTCTTCCGGCGTTTGATATCAGTGTAGAAGCGGTAGCAGTCTTTAGAATCAACCCCGAATATCTTATAGAGAAGTGGGGCGAGCTGTTTGAGCGGCATATTGCCGTTGTTGATGCAGCCCATCACGTCTATGCCGTAGATAAGTTCCACGAGGTCGATGGCATTGCCCGTCCATTGAAGAAGGCTGGCGGTGGTTTCTGTTGCGTTGTTGGCGGATATTAGTGGTGGCACTTGGGGCGTGGCAAGGAATTTCTGCATCTTTCTTACGAAAGACAGAGCCTTGCTGACGTAGGCGGCAATCTCTCTTTTTTCTTCTGACAGATTACGTACGGGATGGTGCTGCAACTCGATTTCGATGTAGGCAAGCGCGATGACGGTAAGGTTCATGTCCATGCCGCCGTTGCACAGTTCGATCACTTGGGTGGCGAAAGCCGTGTATGCCGTTTCCATATTGCAGTCGCCGGCTTCGTTTATCAGGCGGAAAAAGTCGGTTTCCGCCAGCAAGAAATAATTCATGGTTCTGTCAATTTTGAAAATTACACTTTGTTTTCTGCGTGCGCACATGAATATAATTGGCAAAAAACGCGGCAGAAAATAAAAAATCCAACACTCAATTTTACAAAGTGCTGGATTTCAGAGGTATAAAATTCAGTATTTTTTCACAAGGACAAATTATCTCCGACTTAAATTGTTTGTAATCGGAACATTTATTCTATTCCTGAAAATAGAAATGTATGCTTGCCGCACATTTTGGCTATCTTGCTTTTTTATCAAGGATATAGATAATGCGACATACACCGTTGGGATAGCTTTTCAAAGAGGAAAGCGTCCAGTGTTGCTCTGGCAGAGCCGACTTAAAAAAATGTCGTCCGCTTCCGGATATGAAAGGAACGGTGTATAGTATGATTTCATCCACAGCGTGCATCCGCAGCAGTCCGTTTATATAGTCTGCCGTGTCCGGTGTGGCTTCCGCGAGGTAACGGATGTTTGTGCAGTCTTTTCTCCATTCGTGCAGCATTGAAATGGAATAGTCCGGTGTCACACGGTAAAAGGCTTTCTTCCTGATTTCATCAAGACCGCAACGGTCAAGGCACAAATCCTGATGTGCTTTATCATATAACTCTGAAGAAAGACATCCGTCCATCGTCAGTACGGCGAGAATCTGAACTTTACCCATAATCGTTTCCTTTCGTTAGGCAAGGGTAAAAAAGTAGCGTGCAATTCACACTACCTTCAAGCGATGGCTCTGGTAAAGCCTTTACGGAGAGTACGTGAATGCACGCTATGCGTAAGCATAGCATAAGCATCACGCAATCGTCTCCGTAGTTCCAATTTACCAGATTTTCGCTTGAAACGCCTTGCGGTCTTATCCTATATGTTGGCGGCGAAAAGCTCCTGCCAATCGCCGTTTTTCTCAAATGTTATGCAAAGATAGCCAAATTCAGTGAATTACGGGCTATGATTGCTTGAATTTATATTTAATCTCCTATGCGCACTTTATCTCCTATCGAAACATTAATCTTGTCCAGGACTCCCGATATCTGCGATTTTATTTCGATCTCCTTCATCGGAAAAACATTGCCGGATATGTTTATTTCCTCTTTGATCTCGCGATATTGTGGTTGTGTAGTTTCGTAAATTGCCTTTGTACCTCTTAGCGAAGAACGAAAAGCAACAAATGCCAGTGTGGCGGAAAAGATGCAAATTAATATAATCTTAAATGTCTTCATTATCCTATATTTTCGTTTCTAATGGCGTCAATGGGTTGTATAACAGATGCTTTCATAGCCGGAAATGCTCCGGCAATGACACCGGACAAAATCAAGATAACCAAAGCGAGAACAGCTACATTTATATCTATTTCTGCATGCTTTATCATTGTCGCGTGACGGGCGCTTTCGAGCAACCAATTTATAATCTCAAGAATAGCTGCACCTGATATCAATCCGATGATACCGGAGATTACAGTTATGATGACAGATTCCGTCAGCATTAACACAAGAATGGATTTAGGAGTTGCTCCTACAGCCTTACGGATGCCTATTTCGCTACTCCTTTCTTTGATCACGACAAACATGATGTTGCTTACTCCAACAATACCACTTATCAGAAAACAAATTCCTACGATCCAGATAAACATTTTCAATCCATCAAAGAGTCCCTCAAAAGCAGATGTTTGTGTCTCAAAATTGATTATCTGTAAGGCTTGCTTATCAGAATAAGCAAATTGGTATTTATTAGCGATGAAGGCTCTCAGCTCATTCTCAAATCGCTTGGAATCAACTTCTTTGTTCAGATATAAACAGAAAGCGCGCAATGGAGTCTTATTGTCAATACAGTTTATGTAACTTGAGAAGGGCACATATACCGAATTGATTTCCGAAGCGCTGAAAATATCATCATTCTTTAGTACGCCTATCACCTTAAAATCAATACCGGCAATGTTGATCGACTTACCCAACGCTTTTTGATTATTAAATAAGGTCGTACTGACATTTTCGCCGATAATGGTAACATTACGGGTATTCTCGTCATCTCCTTTATTAAAATATCGTCCATCTTCGTTGATTTTAAGTATCTTAATTCCCATATAGTTTTCATTGATTCCTATAATCTTAAAAAGTCCGCTTTTAGCTTTATTCATCACTTGCGAATAAGGTCCTGTTATTTCAGGCGAAATAGCTTTTATCCCCGGGAACTGTTTCTTTATGCGGTTAAGAAAATGCAAATCGAAATGCAATTGTTCCCCTTCTCTGATATTCTTATACTTCACCCAGAATCCTCATCATTCCATACCATGACGGATTCACCATAAGTTACTAACGTGGTCACATAGCGGTGTGTGGTATTGATATTGTGCTGGGTTTGAAAAATAGCGATTGATTCATTCTCTATTTTCTGTACACGACTACGCTCGTGCAGAACAATAGCGACCATGCTGCCAATGATCGCCATTAAAAGAAAGTATCCTATAAATATTTTATGCTGCAAAAGTATTTTCATTGGCTTGATATTTTACAATCCAAATATTGCTTTCGTACAATATCTACATGCGGCAGAATCACGAAAAATATCCGAGATGAATAACACTAATAATAATTTCAAATTTTTCTATTTATTGCAGTTACATTCCTCCTCCCAACACATGATAAAGTTTGATTACACTTTGTATGCGTTCAAAACGAGTTTGTAGCTGTTGCACTTCCGCTTCGAGAAGAGACTGTTGGGCGGTCAACACTTCCAGATAGGTGGCATTGGAATGACGCATAAGCGATTCTGTCTTTCGCACAGCATCGCATAATGTTTCAACCTGTCGAGCATTGATTTCAATTTGCGATTTTGCCGTCTGCCATGCAGTCAGAGCATCGTTCACTTCTTTTCCAGCGTTCAGCAATGATTGCCGGAACAACAGTTTGGCTTCTTCCTGACGGCTTTTGGCTATCTTCAAGTTGGCGATGTTTGTGCCCCGGTTGAATAAGGGCTGTGTCAGGGAACCGATGGCATTGAGCAACCATTGTCCGGGATTTACGATTACGCCACCGCCGTTATTAGTCCATCCAAGAGTCCCCGAGAGGGTAATATTGGGATAGAAGGCGGCACGAGCCGCATTGGTGGCGTAGAACGCCTGCGCCAGTTCCATTTCAGCCTGACGCACGTCGGGACGGTTGGAAAGCAGTTGCAAAGGGACTCCAATCGAGACAGTATCGGGGAAAGCAGCCTCGGCCAGATTACTTCGTCCAATCGAGTGTGACGGCATGGCAAGTATCGCAGACAGGGCATTTTCTGTTTCGGAAATACTCTTGCGTATGGATAACAGGGATGCTTCGAGTCGCATCACGTTCGCCTTTGCCTGCAATACGCCGGCTTCGTTTGATTTCCCCACTTTTTTCAACGCTTCAAGAGTACGTACGGTAGTCCGCCAGTTCTCCAAAGTCCGGTTACTTATTGCCATTTGTGCGTCAAGCATGGCAAGGGTGTAGTAACTGTCTGCAATAGTGGCGACAAGCTGTGTCTGTACGGCCTGCCGGTAGGCACGGCTTCCTTGTAACGCGGCGGCTGCACCACGCTTTGCCGCCGTAAGTTTGCCGAAGATGTCCAGTTCCCAGCTTGCCGACGCTCCCACATTATATGTCTTTGCCGTTGCTCCGTCATGTTTATTGGCATTACCTTCGGCAGTCAGTCCCAGTGATGGAAGATATGATAGTCTGGCAGTCATCAGGACGGCTTCTGTCGCTTCCACGCGTAACCGTGCCACATTGAGGTCTGTGTTCCGTTCAAGTCCGGTTTCAATCAAGGACTGGAGTTTCGGGTCGGTAAACATTTCCCGCCACGACAGGGACGCGATGGTCGTTGTATCAATGTCCGCCGGTACGTCCCGATACAGATTCTCCGTTGAGAGGTCAGGACGATGATACCGGCTGTATGTGCCACAACCGGCAAACATCCATCCTGACAATATGATATATATTACTGTCTTCTTCATTTAATTATGCTTAACACGTTCTTGAATATATTGGAATACAATAAACAATGACGGCACAAGGAACAACAGAGCCAAAGTACCGACAATCATTCCACCGATTACACCTGTGGCAAGCGAACGGCTGCCGTTGGCACCCACTCCGTGCGCCATCATCAGCGGGACAAGACCGAACACCATGGACAGCACAGTCATCAATATAGGGCGCAGGCGGACTTTTGCCGCACTGTATGCTGCCTGTGCCAGCGTCATGCCTTCCGACCGCCGCTTGCCGGCGTATTCGGTAAGCAGGATGGCGGTCTTGGCAAGCAGGCCGATAATCATGATTAATCCGGTCTGCATGTAGATGTTGTTCTCCAGACCGAAGAGCCACGCAAACAGGAAACTGCCCATTAGTCCGCAAGGCACCGACAACAGAACCGCGAAGGGTATGAACACGCTCTCATACAAGGCGCACAGAATCAGATAGACCAGAACCATGCAGAGCAGGAATATAAGCGTGGCATTGTTGGTCGTCTTGCTTTCCTCACGCGAAATGCCGCCAAACTCGTATGTGTAATTTGACGGAAGCACTTCACGTGCCGTCTCGCCGATGGCTTCGAGCACCTGCCCTGAACTGTAACCCTGCGCCGGCGACCCGCTAATCGAGATGGCGTTGAACAGGTTGAAACGGGTGAGGTCTGACGGGCCGTTGGTCTTGGTCAGGCGCACGAACCGGCTCAAAGGCGACATGCCGCCATCGGAGGCGCGCACATACATGTGGTGCAGGGATTCCGCATTCACACGATATTCCGCCGGAGCCTGCATGGTCACATGGTAGAGCTTGGAGAACCGGTTAAAGTCGGAAACATATTGTCCGGTATAATAGCCCGACAATGTGGAAAGCACATCTGCGGGCGACACACCCGACTGCTCACATTTGGCGGCATCGATATCCACCCAGTATTGCGGATAGTCCGTGGCAAAGGAGGAATAGACTTCGCCGATTTCGGGTCGTTGCGACAAGGCTTCGACAAACTTGTCCGCCTCTTCCTTGAAAGCGGCGATGTTTCCGCCCGCCTTGTCCTGCAAATAAAGCTCGAAACCGTTTCCCATGCCGTACCCGGCAATCATCGGAGGCGACATGGCGAACACCGTGGCATCGGGAATATCTGAAGTGGCGGCATAAATCTTTCCGATGACATCATTCACCGACTGCCCCTCTCCCTTACGATCCTCCCAGTCTTTGAGTGTCACGAAATACATCGCCTGCGAGGGACCGGAACCGCTGAAAGAGAAACCGGCTACCGCACCGCTGTATTCAATCTCGCCGATGCTGTCGAGACGGCTGTTGATACGCTCCATCACCTTACTTGTCTGAGCCATGGATGTGCCGGGCTTCGTGTTCATGCTCACCATGACCGTCCCGGTGTCCTCTTCGGGAATAAGTCCCGTCTTTGTGACATTGACCAGCAGCACCAGCAACCCGAAAGAAATGCCTATGATGCTCCACAACAGCCATCGGCGATGGATAATGAACATCACTCCACGTACATAGCGTCGGCTCAGACTGTCGAAGACGGCATTGAACGCTTTACGGAAACGGGCTGCAAAATTGTTCTTAGTGTTGCCCTGCTCATCGATATAGGGTTTCAGCAGCAGCGCGCAAAGTGCCGGTGAGAGTGTGAAGGCATTGACTGCCGAGATTCCCACGGCAACAGCCATCGTGATACCGAACTGCGTGTAGAACGCTCCCGAAGTCCCGCCCATCATGGCTACGGGGAAAAACACTGCCATAAAGATTATGGTAGAGGTCAGGATAGCCGACGAAACGCCTTTCATGGCATCATCAGCCGCGAGAACTGCTGATTGATAGCCCTCATCGAACTTCGCCTGCACCGCTTCCACCACCACAATGGCATCATCGACCACGGTTCCGATGGCAAGCACAAGCGCGAACAGGGTGAGCAGGTTGATGGAGAATCCAATCATGGACATCACGGCAAATGTGCCGATGATGGAAACGAAGATGGATATGGTAGGGATAAGCGTTGACTTGATGTCCTGCAAGAACACATACACCACCACGATGACCAGAAGTATCGCTTCCAATAAGGTGCGGAGGACAGAGTGGATGGAGGCATACAGGAACTTGTTGGTATCGGTAAGCACCACGAATTCCGTCCCTTCGGGCAAGTTCCGGCTAAGGTCGTCAAGCACTTCGTGAATCTCCTTGATGGTGCTTGATGCATTGGACCCGGCTTTCTGGTTGATGAGCATCATAGCTGCCGGATGCCCGTTCACCTCGGAGGAATAGTTGTAGTATTCATCGCCCAGTTCCACATCGGCAACCTCTTTCAACCGAAGCACATTGCCGCCCGGCAGTGACTTGACGACCAGCTCACCGAACTCTTCCGCTCCGGACAAGCGTCCGCGGTATTTCATCGTGTATTCATTGGCGGTAGGATGATTGGCACCGAAGGAGCCGGTGGCGGCCTCGATGTTCTGTCGTGCAAGTACGGCAGAGATGTCATCGGGGATAAGCCCGTATTGCGCCATCTTGTCGGGACGCAGCCAAAGTCGCATGCTGTAGTTGGAACCGAACAACTGTGCCTTTCCCACGCCGCTGATACGTTTCAGCCTCGGCTCGACATTGATTTTCACGTAATTGCTCAGGAAGGTCTGGTCGAAGCGGTCATCGGGCGAATAGAGCGCGAAAGTCATCAGTTCGGCATTCTGCTGCTTTTCAGTGGTGACACCGGTCTTGGTGGCTTCCGCCGGAAGTTGGCTCAGTGCGCCGTTCACGCGGTTCTGCACGTTTACCGCCGCCATGTCCGCGTTGGTTCCCTGTTTGAAATAGATGTTGATGGAAGCATCTCCCGTATTCGATGCCGTGGAAGTCATATAGGTCATGTCTTCCACTCCGTTGATGGCTTCTTCCAGAGGGGTTATCACTGCCTTCTGCACGGTTTCAGCGTTTGCTCCCGGATAAGTTGCGAATACGTTGATGGTCGGAGGTGCGATGTCGGGGTATTGTTCCACCGGCAAGGAAAACATGGAAATCATGCCCAACAGTACAATCACCACCGAGATAACGCCCGAAAACACCGGGCGGTCTATAAAAAATCGCAGGTTCATTTCGTTTCGTTTTTAGGGGTTATGCTCATGCCTTCTCTCACCAGTCCCACGCCTTCGGCGACAATGGTGTCACCGACCGAAAGACCTTCTTTTACGATAAACCGGTTGCCGTCGTTCAGGCGGTCCACCGTGAGATAGGCGGCTTCCGCCTGTCCGTTTTTCAGACGGTAAGCGATAATCTTGTCCTGCAGTTCCACGGTGGCGGTCATGGGAATGGTTACGGCCTCCGTTTTCGGGTTTTGAAGGATGACATTGCCGATGCTGCCACTCAACAGTTCGCGGTCGGGATTGGGGAACAGGGCTTTGATTTGTACCGTTCCGGTAACAGGATCCACCACGCCGCTTACGGTTTCAATACGTCCTTTCGCCTTGTACAGGCTGCCGTCGTTGAGTTGCAGGCCCACTTCCGGCGTCCCGGCTATCATGCTGTCAATCGAGCCATAGCGAGCCGAATATCGCCGTAGCATATTCTCCGAAATGGAGAAATAGGCATACATCTCCGCATTGTCGGACACGACCGTGAAAGGCTGTGCCATATTGGGACCGACAAGCGCACCGATGCGATAGGGCAATGTGCCTACTACTCCGTTGCTCGGGCTTTTGATTTCCGTATAGGAGAGATTGTTGCGTGCATCCGATTCTTGTGCCTTTGCTTGTTCGAGTTCAGCACACGCCACTGCCAGTTGGTTCCGGGCGAGAGAAAGCTCGTAGTCGGATATGACCTTCTCGTCAAACAATGCCTGCTTGCCCCGCAGCTCGATTCTTGCCGTTTCCACTTTTGCCTGTGCCGCGCTGACATTGGCCTGCGCCGTGCGTAATGCCGCCCGATAGGGCACTTGGTCAATTACAGCCAATACTTGACCGGTCTTCACCCGTTCACCCTCTTTCACTTTCAGACGGATAATGCGCCCGGATATTTGCGGCAGGATGTCCACATCCTGCCGTCCGCGTATGGCGGCGGAATAGGACTCGGAGATTTCCACCGGACTTGCCGCGACCTTTATGACCCGATAACTCTGCACCGCATCCTGCTTGCCGTCCGCCTGCCTGCATCCGGTCGGCAGGAACAGCATGAGAGCAAATGCGGCGAAATTCGTGATAATGAATTGCTTGTTCATATTTTCTTCTTGTTTTGTATTAATTCATAAATTGATTTTTGGAACATGAATAAAAGTTTATCTTTTTCGTTCATGCGGATATTATCAGAATAACCGTCTTTTGTTATTTGATACCCACATGGCTTAACCATAAAAATGCCTAAGCCCTTAGTGTACGAACTTACTTCTGAGGCATAGTCTTTACTTGTATTTAATGGAACTTTCCCTTTAATATGACACCACTCATTATTACAACTGATGTCTTCAATCTCAGACATCAGTTTTTGCAAATCTGTAATAGCTTTGGAACTCGCTACTTGGGGTATCTGCAACTCAAAACAGAGCATCGGTTCGAGAATGTCCACACCTGACTGTTGCAAAGCCAGCCTGAAGACATAAGGGGTCAGCTGTCTGAAATCAGCAGGTGTACTTACCGGGCTATAATACTCGGCTTGAGTAAAAGTTACTTTCAGATCTGTCACTTCCCATCCATGTAAACCAGATTGGCAAGACATACGAATCCCTTCAAAAACGGCATTTTGAAAAGAATGGTTCAGATAACCATAGGAGATGTCACTTTCGATTTGCAACCCTGCCCCTAACGGTAAGGGTTCAAGAGTCAGCCCTATTGTGGCCCAGTAAGGGTTGGGTGGTACTTCGATCTGAATAATCTTATTGACCTTTTTTATAGGTCGTTCTTTGTAGATAGTCTTGATCTCATCAAAATGGACCTTTACGGAAAATCGTTCTTCCAGCAATGTCTGTATGATTTCCTTTTGGGTCAAACCATATAACGAGATTTCCAATTCATCACTATATGAGTTTATGGAAAAGGACAAAGACGGGTCTTCAATCCACAATGTATTCAGAGCGGATATCACCTTGCTTCTCTCTTCGGGCTTATTTGGCCGGACGGAGGATTTGAGAGCGGGATGCTGATGAGATAATCCTTGAATCAAACAAGGTTTAGCACCTAAATAATCTCCGATTCGAAAATCTTCTATATCTTCTACAATCGCGATATCATTGGCACCCACTTCATCAACATTTATCTCTCTGCCCTGATAAATAGTCTTTAGATTTTTAATCTTGATGAATTTTTCCGAATCGTTGATTCTTACAACGTCTCGAAGTCTCAGACTTCCGTCAATTATTTTAAGAAAACTTCTTTTATGCCCTTTGGGGTCATGCTCTATCTTATAGAGATAAGCTGAAAGTCTGTTTGAGACCGATGCCGGAGGAAGTATAAAAGAAGTGATGGCGTCCAACAACTCATTGATACCGATATTGAACATTGCTGATCCATGTAGCACCGGATAGACTTTGGCTTTTGCCACAAGAGCGATTATCGTATTCCAATAATCAGCCGGTGAAATTTCGCTATCCGCCAAATATCGTTCTAATATATCGTCGTCATGGTTGCATACAAATTCTTTGTATTCTTCCTTTATATATGTTTGGGAGCAAACCGGATAAACCGATCCATCGACAACAGTTTGCATAAACAGGACATCTTGAGACAGATTTGTTTTTATATCCAGATACAAACGCTCTAAATTCACACCGTCACGGTCAATTTTATTGATAAATATAATTGTCGGGATTTGCAGTTTTTGTAAAGTACTGAACAGCAACTTTGTTTGCGCTTGTATGCCTTCCTTTGCGGATAAGATGAGGACTGCTCCATCAAGCATTTTGAATGTCCGCTCCACTTCCGCAATAAAATCCATGTGTCCCGGAGTGTCAATGATATTGCATTTCACTCCATTCCAGATAATAGATGTCGTAGAAGCCCGAACAGTAATTCCTCTACGTTTCTCTATATCCATAGAGTCTGTTATGGTGTCACCATTATCCACACGGCCGCACTTTTCCGTTGCTCCACTGGCAAACAGCAGATTCTCGGTTACGGAAGTTTTTCCTGCATCAATGTGAGCAAGAATTCCTAAATTTATAATATTCATTTGGATTAAGCAATAATATACTACAATAGATGCATTGTCGAAACGCACCTTTTAATACCTCCTCGTAGCATGTGAGAACTACAGGATTACTAACTCGTATTAATATGTATATTATTACTGCCGCATAACGATTGCAAAATTACACAAAAAAATATATCTAACAAAAGTGGGAGGATTTTTTAACTTTTTTTACCATAGACATTTTATTAGGGAAGCGTAGGTTCAACTGGCAAGTACAAATAAGTAGAAATGTTTGAACAACACCGTTTTAGGAAGTTGAAAAATCAAGTTTCTCTCTCGGTATAGCGTTTATTTTGGCCAATATCTTCTTTAGTTTGGCATTTGAGTATTTCCCATTCGTGTTCTATTTAGCTCCTTATTATGAGTATGTAGCAAGTTGCTTATCAAATTCAGCCTCTTTGAGGGTCAAATATGGTTTTGCAAATGGTGACTGACAAGACATAAACAAGGTCAGCAGGATTTTTTACATAAATGGACATGAATGTATATAACCTAAAATAAGAATAAATTTTAATAAGGGCTGCCCAAAAAGAAAAAAAATGCAGTTGCCATCCTACAGATACTTGCAGAAAGGATAAAATTTACTTTTAGACCTTTTGGGATAGCCCTTATTAATACTTCAGATAAAATTCCTTAGGTTATATTTTCAATCCTTTGGACCGGGTTTCCTCCTTGGCATACAGTCCCGGACGCCCGATTATGACATGGTTGGCAACGATACTATCCGCCGGACTGCGTATCTGCGGCGGTGCATTTTCGGGATATTGCGCCTGCCTGTTCCTCACATCTTCCGCTTCCGGCTTGAGCTGTTGCCCTTCATTCTCCTTTTCTGCGACTTCGGGCGTGGGTGGCGCAAGCTCCAGCTGAATTTTTCGGTCAAGGGCGGCAAGTTCGGACTTCAACTGCTTCAGCTCGTCCTCCTTCTTCCACACCTTACCCGCTATCTCCTGTAACTGCGGTATCTCCATCTCCAGCACCTCGTTCTTCGCCTTGTACTGGTCGATGATGGAGGGTATCCTCTCCATCGCGTTGAGGAAGTTGCGGGCGGCGGCCAACGGGTCAGCCATCGCCAGATGCCCGTTGTTGTAGGTGTACTTGTAGTTCCCCTCGACCACGAAGCGGTTGTCGGTGAACTCCAATCCCTCTTTGAGTATCCTTTCGCTCACCACCTTTATCGGAAAACCGTAAAGTTCACCGACCTGCGTGTACAACCCTCCGGTCGTGGCATTCTTGGCTATCTCCTGCAAACGCTTTCCGATGACCTTCTCATCGGCGGAATCCACTCCGTCCACCTTTATTATATTAAGGCGGTTGCCCTCCTTGTCGGTCTGCACCACCGACAGGAAGCGGTTCCAGTCCTCCGTCATGGCATCTATGAAAGCCGTGTTGTTGCGCAACTCGCCGGTCTTTGACTCCAGCTTGAACTCCGAATCACGCTTGCCCTTGTTGAACGACTTGCGTTCCCCTTCGAGCGATGCGATCCGCTTTTCCAGTTTCGCCTTGTCCAACAGGTCGGTATTGCCGGAGAGCAACGCCATGTATTCCGAGAAATTCATGCCCGATTTTTCGTCCATTGCCCCCTCGTCGATGGTACGCGCACCCATCGCACCGCTTTTGAGCTGGCTTATGAAAGTCTGCTTGCAGTGCAGGAGGTTGAACTTGTAGCTGTCCAGTGACTTCTCCACCGCGTAGATGATTACATCCACGTTGTTCCCGGCGAAATGTTTGGCAATCTCATTACCTGCCCTAACTCCGCGTCCGTCACGCTGTTGCAAGTCGGACGGTCGCCACGGCGTATCGAGATGATGGATAGCCACACACCGTTTCTGGGCGTTCACACCCGTTCCGAGCATAGAGGTAGAGCCGAACAGCACACGCACCGTCCCGGCGTTCATGGCGTCTATCACCGCCTTCCGCGCCTTGTCGGTCTTGCACTCCTGAATGAAGCGCACCTCGCTTGGCGGTATACCGTAGTCCTCCGTCAGTTTGCGCTTGATTTCCGAATAGACGTTCCACCCGTCGCCCGGCTGGTATGTCCCCAAATCAGAGAAAACGAACTGCGTGCCTTTCTGGGCGTCGTATTTTTGATAATACTCCGCGATCATCTTGGCACAGTGACTCGCTTTGTTGTCGGGATGATCTTCGTAATTCGGGTCTATCATGCGCATGTCGAGTGCCATTTTCCGGGCATAGTCCGTGGCGATGAGCATCTTCGCCTTTTCTTCCGTTTCCGAAAGCGGCAGCCTGCCCAACAAGGTGGCATCGCCCGTCTTGGCGAACTGCATCAGTTTCTGTATGAAGTCCTCCTGTTCCGGCGTGGGCGGTATATGGTGCAGTATCTCGTTCTTGGCAGGACGGTCAACGCCCACATCCTCCGCCGTGCGGTAGTCCGTGATTTCATTATAGAAGGCGGCAAGCTCCGGCACTTTGATGAAGTAGCGGAAACGCTCCTTCTGGACCACATTGTTCGTCACGTTAAATTCAAAATCCGTCGTCTTCTTGGCAAATATCGCCGCCCAAGCGTCGAAACACCTTATGTCCTGCCGTTCCAGCTCCTTCGGGCGCAGGTACTTGAACAGCAGGTACAATTCAGTCAGTGAGTTGCTGATAGTCGTGCCGGAGAGGAAGGTCGCACCCAAGTCTTTTCCTGTGCGCTCCTGTATGGTGCGTATGGCAAAGAGCATGTTAAGTGCCTTCTGGCTTCCCTCGCTGTTTCCCAATCCCGCCACACGGTCGTGGCGCGTGTTGAAAGTCAGATTCTTGAACTGGTGGCTCTCATCTATGAAGATGTGGTCGATGCCCATCTGCTTGAAATCCACCACGTCGTCCGTGCGTGACTTTATGGCGTGTTCCACCTTCTCCAGCTTCGCTTCAAGGTTGTGCTTGCGCTTCTCCAATCCTTTCAGCATCGCCCGCGACACGTTCTTTCCCTGCTGCCGTAGCACTTCGAGGTTTTCCTCCACCGTGTCAAGCTCTGCTTGCAGGATGCGCTGCTGCAATTCCGGCGACTGCGGTATCTTGCCGAACTGGTCGTGCGACATGATGACGCAATCGTAGTCGTTGTTCTTTATATTATTGAAGAAGCGCACACGGTTGGCGGTCGAAAAGTCCTTCTCCGAAGCGTACAGAATACGTGCGTTGGGATATGCCGCCTGATAGGTGGCTGCAATCTCCGCAACGTTGGCTTTCAGCCCGATAATCATCGGCTTGTGTGCCAAATTCAGACGCTTCATCTCATGCGCGGCGATGCACATTATCAGCGTCTTACCGGTTCCCACCTCGTGGTCGCAAATTCCGCCGCCGTTCTGTTTCAACATCCAGACGCAATCCATCTGTGAGGGATAGACGCTCTTGATACCCCGGCTTGCCAGCCCTTTCAGGTTGAGGTCGGGAAAGGTCTGATGGGAGCCGTCGTAGCGCGGGCGCACGAAACAGTTGAACTTGCGGTTATACATCGTCACAAGCCGCTCCTTGAACTGCGGCGACTGCTCTTCGAGCCATTCGGAGAAGCCGTTTCGTATCTCGTCAATCTTGGCGTTGGCGAGTTGTATTCCCTCGCTGTCGCGCATCTTGATGTCGTTGCCATGCTCGTCCTTGCCGATGGACTTCATCATGTCAGGGCAGGTGTTGTGCAGGGCGTGTTTTAGGAGGTGCATACCGTCATAGTTCCGGTAATACCCCTTCACCAGAAACTCGTCCGTGATTTTCATGGTGCGGTAGCCGCACACCACCGAAAACTCGTCCATGCTTGCGGAATAGGCGATTTTCACCTCCGTGTCGAACAGCCGGCTCATGTAGGCGGCATAGACACCCGTCGGAATCCAGCGTTCCCCGAAATTGAAGTCCAGATCCTCGAAGGCGATGCGCTGCGGCTCGGCATCTTTCAGAGCCTCCAACGCCTGCTTCACCTCCGGCATACGCTCATTTTCGGGATTGTCACCCATCCATGCCTCTATGCGTTCCGCTTTCTCTATGACATTTCCGGCGATGAAACGGTCTTTGATTTCGTAACCGGTTACGAGCGGATTGTAATAGATGCGCCCTTGCAGGGCTGTGAGCAAATCCTCCGCCGTACTGTCGGTTATCTCCCGCATATAGTCGAGATCGACAGTGCCGAACTTGTTGAGCGACGCGGACAGTGCTTCTTCGGGTGAGCCGACGTTGGCATGGCTCTCCACGGAGAAGGAAACGGGACGCTCGAAGATGTCCGCCTTGACAAACTTCCCGTTCTCCGCCCGTTCCAGCGAAAGGATGTCACGCCCGCCCGCATCCATCATCACTAACTTCACGTTCTGCTTGGCGTTGAGGTTGCCGTAGCGCATGACAAACTCATCGTAACAGGTGTTTAGATGCTCTCGCCACGGGACATTTGCTTCATGCAGGTTCGATTCATAGCGGTACAGCCGCTCGTAGGCGTCACGGAGTAAAACATACTGTAACGCCTTCTCCTTCTGGTAGCCTTTCAGGTCGAGCGGCTGGAATGTCGCCCCGTATGGCGTGATGTCCTTCAGGTAGCCGATGTTATGACGCCCCCTGTCAGCCACCAGCGACCCTTCGCGCAGGTGCATCTCCGGCGTGCGGTGGTAGGCACGCGGAGAAAGGTCCACGACTTCCTCCTTCGGCTTCTCCGCTTCGATGTCGGGGAAAAGGGAGGTCGCCACCGCTTCCGGTGGGGTATCTGTAACGGCAGGTGCGGTGACTGCTTCCGGCTGTGTTTCCTCCTGCCGTGGTTGCTCACGGGGAGTGTCCGGCACGGCTTTCACTTCCATCTTTTCCGCCGCCGCTTGTTTCTCGTTATGCTGCCTTGCCAGTTCCCGAAGTTCCTTCCTGCGTTCCGGCGTCAAATCCATCATCATCTCGTAGAAGCCGTTGATGGGAGGATTGGTATCCCAGTCCAACGTGGCATAGATGTCGTCCGGGTCGGCAGGCTTGGCGGTGTTCTCCGTTTTAGCCTCCTTGTTCTCTGTTACAGTCTTAGGGGTGGTAGCCGTCGGCACAGCCGTAACATTTTGTGTGACATGCACCTGTGGCTTGGGTAGAACGCGCCTTGCCGAGCTTTCCTTTTTCGCCTCCTTTTTCTTTTTG
Organism: Phocaeicola sp. ICN-14070; assembly: GCF_037892625.1. Taxonomy (NCBI): domain Bacteria; kingdom Pseudomonadati; phylum Bacteroidota; class Bacteroidia; order Bacteroidales; family Bacteroidaceae; genus Phocaeicola; species Phocaeicola sp. ICN-14070. Next base: position 30,279 of record NZ_JBBKBF010000040.1, read on the forward strand.
GCGGTTTTCGGTTGTTGGCTGACTTCTTCCGTCATCCCCCAGAGATCGAGCAAGGATAGCTGCACACCGTCAGAATATTTCGGACGTGGCTCTATCTCCGGCTTTTCATCTGCGGGTTGCGGCTTTTCTGTCGGAGTTTCCACCGTCTGCGCCGAGGATACTGTTTCCAATTTTATGGCAGGACGCTCTACTTTATTTTGAACGGCAACTTTTTCTTCCGTTCCTGCCTGCCGGATTGAACCCGAATACAAGCGCATGGCAAGCCTGTAATGGAAATCCTCGTCGAGCATACGGCGCAAATCCCCGGCGATGCCTGCTGCCTTGCCCTCGTGCAGATAAACCATAGCGGGCTTCCCGTAGGGGTCTGTGTCAAGTTTCGCCATCGTATGCACGATGCGTTCCGGGTGGTGGATGAAATAGGCGTTGTCGGTCAGGGCGGTTTTCGTGTCCGTCTGTATCACGGTCATCAGCCGCTCGTCCTGCGACATTTCCTTCTTGCTGAGGTTCTTTTGCAGGACAATCAGGTCACTGCCCACCTCCGTGCCCGCGTTGTCCGTGAACAGGTTGTTGGGCAGGCGTATCGCGGATACCAGATTGGCCTGACTGAACAGCTCGTTACGCACGGAGGTCTTGGTGCTATTCAATACCCCTTGCGAGGTGATGAACGCCACGATACCGCCGTCACGCACGGCATCCAGTCCTTTGAGAAAGAAATAGTTGTGGATGGTTTTCTGGGCGGAGCGTCTGCCGAAAGAGTCGCTCCGCTGAAACTCCGCGTCGAACACGGCAATGTCACCGAACGGAATGTTGGACACCGCCAAGTCGAAATAATTGTTGAACGGTCTTTCGATTTTCTCAAAACCGCAGGTGCGCATTTTCTGGTCGGGATAGAGATGCCTCAAGATTGTACCCGTGAGCAGATCCTTCTCGAAAGCCATCACATCCGCATTGGGGCTGTGCCGCAGCATGGAATCCACGAACACGCCGACACCTGCCGACGGTTCGAGCATACGGGCGGGGCGGACGCTGTAATCTGCCAGCACGTCCGCGATGGTGTCGGTTATCTCTTTGGGGGTGTAGAAAGCGGTCAGCACGGACGCTTTCAGCGAATCCACAAACCGCTTGTACTCTGTTTCGTCCTTGCTGTTCTCACGGATAAGCCTGTGCAGCTCCACCGTCGGGGCGAACAGTTCGAGGTCGGATTTCGCCCACCGGACGGCATCCGTCAGTTCCTTTGCAGGGTTGAGGATACATTTCAGACCGCCGAAACCGCAGTACCTTTGAAGTATGGCACGCTCTTCGGTTGTCGCTGTCCTATTTTCCCTGTCAAGGATGAATGCCGTCCGTATCGCCTCGATGTTGTCCCGCAGTTTCTGTTTGCGGTTAAACGCCATATTCGTCTAAGTAAAGGACGGTTGCTCCCGTCAGCTCCGTGTAGAGCAGGTCGTAATCGGAAGACAGGGCGAAATTGTCATCCGAGAGGTCATAGACGGAGAACACGTTGCCGACAAGCGGCAGCAGTTTCAGGACAAAGGCTTCACGCTTCTCTTCCGGCACTTCATCGGCAAACTCGTTTTCCACGACTTCGCGGAGGATGGCGTAACGGGAATAATGCAGCCCGCGCAGCAGCGTGTCCATCGCCAGTTCCTGCGCACCATCGGCGGGATAGCCTTCAAGCCGTGCCCTCTCATACGTTTCGGCGGCACGGTCGGCCCGTTCCCGTATGAAAGCGGTGTCGTCAGCCTGTTCAAACTTGTTCGTGCGGAGATAGTCCAGCAGGTACAGACCGTAATAGGAAAAGTCGGTCTGACCCTCGTTTTTCTTCTTGTTGTTCATTACTTTGGATTTAGCGGATTGATAATTAACGGGATAATCGGTTGGAAAAAGGAAGAAAAAGGCACTCGGTATCCCTCCGAGTGCCACCACTAAATCCAAAGTATGAGTGTAATCCGGTATCGAAGAACAATTCATTACTCTGAACAAGTGGCAAAGTTAATACTATTTCTTCCGTCCTGAAAATTTCTTGTCCTTTTTAGCCTCCGGGAACACAAAAGTCGTGTTATATTCCCCGTCAAAGGCGACAACAGCATCGAAACTCTTGCCCTGTTTGCTCTTGAACCCTTTGAGCAGCTTGGTATGCCCTTCGGTGAGCAGGTCTTTGATTTCATCGTCGGACAGGGTGCGTCCCGCTTTCAGCCGGAACACGGGCAGTCCGCACTCCGTGTTGTCGCAGCGTACCACCTTGCCGTAGAACCGCATCCTGCCCGTGCCACACTTGGGACACGCGCAGCCGGAGTCACGGCTGCCGAAGAGCTTGTCGCACGAGATCAGTTCGGAGGTTATCTCACGTGTGTACGCCTCTATCTCCTTGCGGAAGGTGTCGTCGGACAGTTCCCCGCGCTCGATACGCGCCAGCTCCTTTTCCCATTCGCCCGTCATGGCAACATCGGCGATGCGCATCGTCTTGACGACGGAATTGAGGGCAAGTCCTTTTTCGGTGGGAACAAGCGACTTCTTGCAGCGTTCCATGTAACCGCGCTTGAAAAGCGTTTCGATGATGGAGGCGCGTGTGGCGGGAGTACCGATGCCACAGTCCTTCATCGCCTGCCGCAGTGCGTCGTCCTCAATTTCCTTGCCCGCCGTTTCCATTGCCGAGAGCAGGGTGGCTTCGGTATGCAGCGGCTTGGGTTTGGTCTTTCCTTCGGTAATGGACGAGCCTTTCGGTGTCAGCGTGTCGCCTTCCTGCCAGCCGGGGATGGTAATTTCCTCTTTTTCCTCGCCATAGACGGCACGCCATCCGGTTTGCTTCACGACGCTGCCTTTTACGGTAAACTCCACTCCGGCACATTCCGCCGTGACAGTGGTCACATCCTTGACGCATTTCTCAGAGAATGCCTCGACCATGCGCCCGGCAATCATCTGATAGATGGTATTGTCCTCTTTGGAGAGGAAGAGCGGTTTCTCACCCGTGACGAGCAGGGCATGGTGGTCTGTCACCTTGCCGTCGTCCACGCTGCGGCGTGTCGGGGCGGCTTTTGCCCGCACCTTGTCTTTCCATTCGGGCTGTGTGCCGATGAAAGCGAGCAGTTTGGGAATTTCGGCAAACACGTCTTCGGGGATGTAGCGGCTTCCCGTTCTCGGATAGGTTATCAACTTCTTTTCGTAGAGTTTCTGCGCGATTTCAAGCGTCTGTTCCGCCGTGAAGCCGTGCTTGGCGTTGGCTTCTTTCTGGAGCGTGGTCAGGTCGTAGAGCAAGGGAGTTTCCTCCGTCTTCTCCTTGCGCTCGGCTTTCGTGACAGTGGCGCAACCTGCCGCCTTTACCTTATTATATAGTTCCATCGCCGGTTCTTTCTCTTTCCATTTCTCGGAGGATGAGAATTTCACGACTTCGCCGTCGCAACCGTCCGTTGCGATATGGAGCTGCCAGAATGCTTCGGACGTAAAGCGGCGGTTCTCCCAGTAGCGTTCACATACCATAGCCAACGTTGGTGTCTGCACCCGCCCCACGGAATACGTGCCGTGTCCGGCGGCGATGGATAACGCCTGTGTGCCGTTGATGCCCACGAGCCAGTCGGATTCGCTCCGCGCTTTGGCGGCGAGGTAGAGGTTGTCGTATTTGCTGCCGTCTTCGAGTTTCCGCAGTCCCTCGCGGATAGCTTTGTCGGTGAGAGAGCTGATCCACAGGCGCACGAAAGGAGTGGTGCAACCCGTATAGTGGTAGAGGTAGCGGAAGATAAGCTCTCCCTCGCGTCCGGCATCGGTCGCCACGATGATATGTTCGCTTGTGTCGAACAGTCTTTTGATGACTTTTATCTGCGACACCACGCCGCTGTCGGGCTTGTAACCTTTCTCCGTCCTGACCTGACGGGGGACGAGCGTGAATGTGTCGGGAATAATCGGGAGGTTGTCACGGACAAATCCGCGCACGCCGTAGCCGTCGGGCATGGCAAGCTGAACGAGGTGTCCGAATGCCCATGTCACGGCATAACCGCCTCCCTCGAAATATCCTTCCTCTCTCTTTGTCGCGCCCACGATGCGGGCGATTTCACGTGCCACGGAGGGCTTTTCTGCAATGATTGTCTTCATGTCTTCTTCTTTTTTGTTGATACTTTGGATTTTATTTTGGATTCAGTGGCGGACACGGGATTACATTTTCATGCCCTTGCCCGTTTTCTTCTGCGGCTTCTCCTGCTGCTGTTGCTGGCGGGCGTCCTTCGGGTTGGTCTGACCTTTCTGCAACGGCTCTCTCAGATTCTTTGTAGCCTCGTTGGTCTTGCCATCGTTGTTCACCGCCACCTGCGTGCGGCTCTCGTTGGACGGAGCAACCTGCTGTGCATTGTCAGGGTTCGTGTCGTAGCGGTACGGGCGTCCCTTCTCCGGGTTGAACTTGATATACATCGTGGCATGGAAGCCCTGCTTGTCGGTCACGTTCTCCAGCTTCACGGCTTTACCCGCCACATAGTCGGCTTTCTGCTGGTCGGTGAAGCTCACGCCGCTCCATTTGCTGATGGGGCGGATGCTGCCGTCCTCGTTCGTCCACGTGTTGCGGCGTTGCTCCTTCTTGGTCTGTGCGGCATTTTCCCCGCCCTGCGCCTGACTTTTCGATGTGTCGCCTTTGGTTTCCTGTGTCTGTGCGGTACGGGGCGACTTGCCGGTTCCCGGCACGAACTCCACGCCGCGCTGCTCCACGTTCACTTGCAGGGTGGTGACGAACTTTCTGCCGTCGTTGCGCTCGATGAGCTTGTCGCGTACGGGCAGTCCGGCGCGGAGCATGTCCCGCTCCTGCGTGGTGATTTCCGTCTTGCCGATGCGCTCCGGGATGCGCACCCTGCTTGCCGGAATGTCCGTGATTTCATTCGTCTTGCGGTCGATGCTGATGTAGGAGGGGATGATCTCGCCCGTTTCCCTGTCCACAATGTCCACGACCCTACCGAGATTGCCCGTTTCGCGGAGGTTCTTCCGGTCATTGTCGGAGAATTTGTGTTCCTTGTACTCATCCAGCTTCTGCTCCTTGCGGATGAAGTGCGGCACGAGGCTGATGTTTCCCTCACCGTCCTTCTTGAAGGAGAGGCGGGCGTCCAGCTCGAATGATTCGCCGCCGAAGGTCGGTTTGACCTTTACCAAGTCGGACTTGCCATAGTTGAGCATCTTCGTAAGGTCGCCGGACTTTTCAAGGTTGTCCCGCTTTACGCCCCATCTGTCCTCCAGCTCCTGCCAGTTGATTTTACTCTCGTCGATGGGCTGGTAGCCACGTTTGCCCTGCATCTGTTCGGATTTGTCCTGTTGCTGTTCTTTCCGTTGTTCCATGTTCTCCTGTTTTTGAGGTTCTTGTTTCTCTGTCTGTTGTGCTGCCATCTCTTCCTGCACCTTCTTCTCATAGTCGGAGGTGTCCACCTTGTGAGGGGCGAGCAGCTCCTTGTTCGCTTCGGGGTCTTTCAGCAGTTGCTTCATCACCTCTAAGAGATTTTCAGCTTGGTCTGCCGCAATGCGGTAGAAACCGAAGCGGCTGGGTTCCTTGCACTGCCGGAAGAAGTTCTTGAAGAAATTGTCCAGCACGTCGCCATGTCGGTCGAATTGCAGGAAACTCTGCGCGTTCTCCGCTTTTGCGGGGGTGCGCTTGGGTGTGCCGTCCGCGTTCAGCCCGGCTACCACGCTGATCTCGCCTGTCTTCTCGTCACGGACTACCAGCACGTCCTTTTCGTCTTTTTTCTTTGCCATCTGAAAAATGTTTTAATGGGTTATTTATGAAAGAAATTATGGATACGAGCCTTGTAGAAGGCTATATCTTCCTTTTTGAAGTCCTTGATATGGTTGGAAAGGAATGTCAGCACGTCCTCCTCGCTGTAATAGGTCTTCTTGCCCAGCGTCTTGTAGGGCAATGCGCCTACGCTGCGGTAGCGTTGGAGGGTGCGTTTGCTTATCTGGAGCAACATGCACAAATCCTGATTGTCGAAAAGGCGGATGCTTTCCGTGATAGTGGGCTGTTTCCCCTCAGCCTTCATCGCCAGCAGCAGTTCGTCCTGACGGTCGAGCCGTTCCATCAGCTTCTGCATCCAGCCCTCGAAGTTGTTTCGTGTGAGCAGTTCCATGACCTATGTCCTCCTTCCTTTTGGTTTGCCGCCCGTGCGCAGCGTGTGGTTGTGGAACAGGGTGTCTATTGTCCCTTCCTCGTTCCTTACTGTGTTGTCCTCCAATAGCCGCAGTATCTCGGAAAGGCGGTAGCGGCAGCTTCCGCGTACCACCACATACTCGATACGGTGGTCGGTGCGCATACGCTGCATGGTGCGCTTGCTCACGTTGAGCATCTTCGCCGCCTGTGCCGTGTCAAGCAGCTTGTCTTCGGTTTCCCGCTTCCGTTTCTTCTCGTCCCTTGCCTCGCGGATGTACCCTGCGATGTTCGCAATCTGCGCCATCATCTCCTTGTAGGCGGAACTTTCCATTGTTATCACTTTCATGTTCAGTCCTTTCTTTTTGTTTCTGCGACAAAATTCGGCAATAAACAAAAGGGGCTTTAACAACTCACTACGTGACTCACGTAAGATTTTTGCGGAAGATGGCTCCGTAACCCGGTCAAACGGCGCAACAGGCAGCCTTTCAGCGGAAAACGATACGTCTTGTATGCCGTTTCGTTACCTTTGCGGCAAACTCTAAATGACATGAATATGGAAATAGTATCTATCGAGAAAAAGACTTTCGAGATGATGGTGGCGGCATTCGGCGCACTCTCGGAGAAGGTCGCCGCCCTGAGGCGCAAAAGCGACACGGGGCGCATGGAAAGATGGCTCACGGGCGAGGAGGTCTGCGGGCAGTTGAGAATAAGCCCGCGCACGTTGCAGACGCTGCGTGACAGGCGGCTTATCGGCTACTCGCAGATAAACCGCAGGTTCTATTACAAGCCAGAGGAGGTGAAGCGGCTGATACCGCTTGTCGGCACGCTCTATCCGCACGGCAGATGATTTGATTTATTCACCCACTGAATCCGAAGTTATGATGAACGAGAACAACGATGTTTTTACGATGGAAGACGAGCCGATAGCCTCTGTGGTGCAGGATATGCGCAAAGGCTCGAAATGGCTGTCCGCATTTCTGGAAAGCTACCGTCCTCCGCTGGACGGGGAACGTTACCTGACGGACGGCGAGGTGTCGGAACTGCTCCGTGTGAGCCGGCGCACCTTGCAGGAATACCGCAACAACCGCGTGTTGCCCTTCATACTTTTGGGAGGGAAGGTGCTTTACCCGGAAACGGGGCTGCGCGGGGTACTGGAAGCGAACTACCGCAAGCCGCTGGAGTGAGGCGGTTTCATGAAAAAGTAAACGGGTGACACCTTTTGTGGTGCTACCCGTTTACTTGTCTTATGGGGTATGTGCAATCAGCAATACCCGGCTTTTCCGTTCTGTATGAACATCACGTATGTCTGCCGTTTCTCTTGTGAGAGTGCCTTTCCCACCAGCCATGTGCGGAACAGGTGGGTGTTGTAGGTATTCACCCTGAAAGCGACCGGGATGATGATTTCAAGGGCGTACACGTCCGCGTGCAGCCCGTTTTCAAGCTGCATGTAGCGGCACACCTCGTAGTCGTTCAGCACGTCCGACTTGCGGACGGCTCTGATGGCGGCGTTCACTGCCGGGACGGTCGTATGGAACAATCCGGCTATTTCGGTGGCGGTCATCCACACGTCGTTACCGGTTACGCTGACTGCCTTGTCCTCGATGATGATTGTGTCACGTTTCATGGCTTTTCTTTTTAGATGGTGCAACCTGCAAATTCCTCGACGCCGTTCAATCTTGCGGCAAGGTTCTCCATGTCCTGATTGAGCTTCTCTT